>JAXHUV010000099.1:0-8269 GCA_034189445.1 Pseudomonadota bacterium | reverse complement strand
TTCCTGCTCTCGCTCCCAGTCATCAGCGCTCATCACCACGAAGGCCTCTCCGGCTCGCAGTAGGTCAACGAATTAACCAGACGAGACACTGGGGTCTCCACCGGACGCCCTTGTCAGGGGCCTGTTTATGGCTGGCGTTAAATCAGTGGTGATACCGGAGCTGGGCGATAAGCAAAGCGTCATCCGTTACCCTGTAAACCATTCGGTGTTCTTCGTTGATTCTGCGAGACCAGTACCCGGCGAGGCTGTGTTTGAGGGGCTCCGGTTTACTAACACCTTCGAACGGTTCTCGCTTGGTCTCTTTGATCAGCTTGTTGATTCTGGTACAGGATGCTGTACGCCTAATAATTTAACAATCGGCTGAACAGCGACCGATTTTTTGCCGCTGGCTACGCGCCTCGGTTCGGCGAATAGTTCCATCGAATCGCGTGACCGGGGTGCTGGCCATCGTAATCAATCCGTTAATGCGCAGCATCCTTTGGTAGGCACTTGAGTACCGCGTCGACAATGCTTTGCTGGAAATTGTTGTAGCCTTCCGGCGTTGCATCGATGTCTGTGGCCAGTGGATCCCAGGTACTGAAGGTGACGTCCAGGTTTTCCGTAATCGAGTGCCACCACTGCCGGTTAAACTGCGGTTCGGTCAGCAGGCACGGGTGGTTGGCGTTGCGCAGCTTGTCCTGAACCTCTGCGATATGGCGTGCCCCCGGTGACAGCGCCGGGTTCAGCGTGAGAATGCCCTCCAGTTTCAGGTCATAGTGTTCGGCAAATCGGGTAAAGGCGCTGTGATAGGCGAACAGGCTGATCCCGTGCACCGGTATGAGACGGTCGCGAATGTTGGCATCTGTTTCTCGAACGCTGACTTGGAACTGCTCCAGGTTTTCAGTCAACGCGGCAGCGTCAACGCCGTCCAGTGCCGAGAGGGCATCGTGGATAGTCTCGGCCATTTCGATGGCCAGTTCCGGATCCAGCCAGATGTGAGGGTCCTCACCGTCACCATGATCATGGCCGTGTCCTTCGTTGTGGCGCTCTTCTTCCTTGTCATTTTTCTCATCTTTCTCCCCATGATGGTCATCCGCGCGTTCATCGTGAGCGGGCTCATCATGTGGCTCTTCTCCGGATTCGTGCTCAGCGTCCATGAGGGCGATCGTTCGGCTGCTGAATTCCTGCCCGGCCAAAAGACGGTTGAGAAAGCTTTCCATGTCGGGTCCTACCCAGAAAATGACATCGGCGTTTTCCAGCGCCCGACGCTGGGAGGGCTTCATGGTGTAGTTGTGGGGGCTGGATCCGGGTGGGACGAGGCTCGTTGTCTGCATGTCTTCCGTGGCGATTGCGCTGACAATCAACGCAACCGGTTTGATGGAGGTCACAATGCGGGTTTCGGCCTGCAGAGCGCCGCTGATCAAAAGAATGCTGGCACCGAGTGCCAACACCAAAGAAGGTGCTTTTCCGGGAGCGCGCATGGTAAATAAAATCCTGTGATTTGAGTTGTAATGTTATAATATAACTAATAAGCGAGGTGTCGGCAAACGAAACTTTCACGGGCGTTCTGCGCGGAGCGCCCGTTGTTTTCCCGGATCATGCGAAACCTGACGATGGTCGGTATAATGCCCGCTTTATCAAACGGCCACCGATTGTTTCAGGAAGGTTTCATGACTGTACGTACCCGAATTGCTCCGTCACCCACTGGTGATCCTCACGTTGGTACCGCCTACGTGGCCCTGTTTAACTTGTGCTTTGCCCGCCAGCACGGCGGCCAGTTCATTCTGCGAATCGAGGACACCGACCAGGCGCGCAGCACTGTTGAATCAGAGCAGGACATTCTCAAGGCGTTGCGCTGGCTCGGCTTGAACTGGGATGAAGGCCCCGATGTAGGCGGCCCTCACGGCCCCTATCGCCAGTCCGAGCGCAAGCACTCCTACCGTCAGTATGCCGAGGAGCTGGTGACGGCCGGGCATGCTTTTTACTGCTTCCGTACACCGGAAGAGCTGGAAGCCATTCGGGAAGAACGCAAGGCCCAGGGCTTGAACCCAGGCATCAAGGGCGATCTGGAGCTGCCCGAGGATGAAGTGAAGCGTCGCCTCGACGCAGACGAGCCCTACGTGATTCGTATGAAAGTGCCCGACCAGGGCATATGCGAGATTGACGACATGCTCCGGGGCATTATTGAGATCGACTGGGCCCAGGTGGATTGCCAGATTCTGCTCAAGTCGGACGGCATGCCAACCTATCATCTGGCCAACGTGGTTGATGATCACCTGATGGAAATCACCCACGTTCTTCGGGGCGAGGAGTGGATCAACTCGGCGCCCAAGCACAAACTGCTGTACCAGTACTTCGGCTGGGATATGCCGGTGCTGTGCCATCTGCCGCTGCTGCGCAACCCGGACAAGAGCAAGCTGTCCAAGCGCAAGAACCCGACCAGCATCAATTTCTACGAGCGCATGGGTTTTGTGCCGGAGGCGGTTACCAACTATCTGGGGCGCATGGGCTGGTCCATGCCCGACGAGCGGGAAAAGTTCACCCTGGATGAAATGATTGAGAACTTCGACATCCAGCGTGTCTCTCTTGGTGGCCCGGTATTTGATGTGGAGAAGCTTCGCTGGCTTAACGGCCAGTGGCTGCGCGAAGAGCTGACTGAAGAGCAATTCATGGAGCGCATGCGCCAGTGGTGGTTCAACGAGGACGCCCTGCGTGCTCTGGTGCCTCACATCAAGGGCAGGGCCGAGGTGTTCTCCGATGTCGCGCCCATGGCCCAGTTCATGTTCTCCGGTATGCTCAATCTGAAGCCGGAAGACTTTGCCCACAACAAGCTCGAGGAGGCCCGGATCAAGCGGGTTCTGCAGTTCGCCCTCTGGAAACTTGAAGCCCAGCGTCACTGGAGCAAGGAGGCCATCTTTGCCGACATCAAGTCCCTGGCCAAAGCCATGGACCTGAAAATGGGCGATTTCATGTTCTCCATCTTTGTTGCGGTTGCTGGCACGCCGAATTCCTGGTCTGTGATGGACTCCATGGCACTGCTTGGCCCGGACATGACTCGCTCAAGGCTTCGACATGCGCTGGAAGTGATGGGTGGTTTCTCCAAGAAGGAAACCAGGAAGGTGGAAAAGGAATATGCGGCTCTGGGTATTCATTAACCGCTTTGGTGAATTAATAAACGGCTTGCACAAGGATGTTCAGAAAACTGAAAAAAGTGTGTTTCAGAGGTTGACGCCCATAGGGCGGATCCTTAATATACGCAGCCGTTGAGGGGCCATAGCTCAGCTGGGAGAGCGCAACACTGGCAGTGTTGAGGTCGGCGGTTCGATCCCGCCTGGCTCCACCAATTTCCAGTCCCCTTCGTCTAGTGGCCCAGGACTCCGCCCTTTCACGGCGGCAACAGGGGTTCGAACCCCCTAGGGGACGCCAATACGGCCTGATGGTTTAGTCCACCGGAAAGCCATCAAAAAACCGCCTGAAGGCGGTTTTTTGTGCCTGAACTTGGGGGTCAGAAGAACTTTTCTTCTGACCCCACTTTCTTCTGACCCCGATTTCACTTAACGCTCGGCAATGGCCCCTTTGCCAACACCCTCATAAGCCTTGACCCGAATGGTGTCCGTCGGAAACTCCACCTTGAGCTTGTCGGCCATGTGCGCGGCGATCAGTTCTACGGTGGTGTCGGTGTCCAGCATGTAAACGCGCTCCTCTGGCAGGGTCAGCGCAAACTCGCCCTGGTTGGCTTCGTATTCGAAGGTCACGTATCGAACGCCGTCGTCGCCCACATGGCGCCGTACCACATCTTCCTCGGAACCCATGTAAATATCCCGCCAGAGCTTGGCCCAGCGGCGTTCCAGGTCGTAATCGCGGTGGCCGTTACGATCGATACGAACCGGTGATCGATGGCCGTGGGCAATGCGCTGGCAGTTGCCCAGATGCTTCTTCAGGCCATGCACGTAGTGATAGTAGGCGCCGTCGATTTCCTCTTCACGGAGATTGATCTCCACGGAAATCACGTTGGCCGGAAGCGCCGCCTTGATTTCCTGTTCCAGCAGTGAGGCAACGGCCGAGGGCACAACCCGGTCGGTGGACAACCAGACAATGGCCTCGTCCGGGGATCGGTGTATGAGCTGGCTGCCGTCGGTGAGCGCCCAGGTAAAGGTGTCTGGCCGCTCCTCCCTCCAGGCCAGGCCCTGATAGCCACGGGGAATCACCAGGCGGTGGTCGACACGCTCATCAATCACCCGTTTGATGGTGCGTTTTACATTGCTGAAGTCGAACACCATGCCTTGTTCGTCCAGCTCCCCGCCGAGCGCCACATCCGCAATCCAGCTTTCGCCCACCAGCCCACGGGTCGGGTCCAGGTAGGCGAAATCGATAACGGTCAGGTTGTCTATAAACAGATGGTTCATCAAGTTTCCAGGCGGGTATGATTGATTGATGGTCGAATTCTAGCAAAAATCACCGAATACAGCAGACTGGCCAAATCACGCTTTACCCGGAAGCTGATCATGGTTGAGCTGTTCCCATGACTTCATGTACACATCGGCTTCGTATTCATAGGGTGATTTGAACGGGGTTAGCACGAAATCAAACACCAGGAAGAAAAACCCGATGGAGGCCCAGGCAATCACCAGCGCACTGATGGTGGTGGCTCGCACTTCCGGATTGGAATTGACGAAATCCTGCAGCATTGGAATCAGGTCCGAAGCCAGTACAACCGGGTTGAAGCTGGCCATTACAAAGGGCACCCAGAAGGCGATAAAGACCGGGAAGAATCCAAACGACCAAAGCGAACGGCGAAGCAGGTAAATGCCAACTTCCCGCCAGAAACGTTGTCTGATTTCCGGTACTTTTCGGATCCGGTCGAGGTAACGGCGACGTTCTGCCCAATAAGCGGCGACTTCCGGGGCGTCAACAGCCTTTGACTGAGGTGCGGGTGTTGTCATGGACGGGTGGGGTACCTTATGGCTACGGGAGTGGTGCATGATAATCGATACTACGTGTTACCCTACAATTCTCCAATTGTTTCAAGACAGGATAGTTTGAATGGCTGCAGTGATCGACAACGCAACCCATCCGGCCTTTGAGAAGCTTCGCAGTCACCGGATCGACACGCTTAACCTCGAAGTTGAAGAATATCGCCACAAGAAGACCGGGGCCAGGCACCTGCATCTGGCTGCCGATAACGACGAGAACGTGTTCTTCGTGGCGCTTCGGACCTTCCCGATGGATTCCACCGGTGTGGCCCATATTCTCGAGCACACTGCACTGTGTGGCAGTGAGCGTTATCCAGTCCGTGACCCGTTCTTCATGATGATCCGGCGGTCACTGAACACCTTTATGAATGCCTTTACCAGCAGCGACTGGACCGCCTATCCCTTCGCCAGCATGAACCGGAAAGATTTTGACAACCTGCTGTCGGTGTACCTGGACTGCGTGTTCTTCTCCAAGCTGGACCCGCTGGATTTCGCCCAGGAAGGTCACCGGCTGGAGTTCAACAAGCCGGACGACCCTTCAACCGATCTGGTCTATCGGGGCGTTGTCTACAACGAAATGAAAGGCGCCATGAGCTCGCCTACCTCCCAGCTATGGCAGAATCTGAGCAGCCATCTGTTCCCGACCACCACCTATCACTACAACAGTGGCGGTGAGCCTGATCATATCGTCGACCTGAGCTACGACGACCTGCTGCGGTTCTATCGCCACCATTACCACCCCAGCAATGCGATATTTGCCACCTATGGCGATATTCCGGCGCATGAGCACCATGAGAAGTTCGAGGAGCTGGCGCTGAAACGGTTCGACCGAATGGACATTGATCTGCCGGTTCACGATGAGAAGCGTATGTTCGCGCCGGTCCGTGTCGAGCAGGGCTACGCGGTCAACGAGGGTGAGAGCACCGACAACAAGACTCACATCGTGGTGGGCTGGCTTCTGGGCCACAGCTTCGACCTGCAGGAAAACCTGGAAGGGCAATTGCTCTCCGCCGTACTGCTTGAGAACAGTGCCTCGCCCCTGATGCGGGTCCTGGAAACCACGGACCTTGGGCATGCGCCATCGCCCATGTGCGGCCTGGAAGACTCCAATCGGGAGATGACCTTTGTTTGTGGTATCGAGGGCAGTGAGCCGGACAAGCACAAGGATCTGGAGGCGCTGCTCGAGTCCACGCTTCTGAAGCTGGTGGAAGAGGGTGTCAGCGAGGAGCGTCTGGAGGCCATTCTGCATCAGCTCGAATTGCATCAACGGGAAATCGCCGGTGACCAGTCGCCTTATGGTCTGGAGCTGATCATGAGTGCCATCGCGCCCATGGTGCACGGTGGCGACCCAGTGGAGTTGCTGGATATGGAGCCTGTGCTGGCAAGGCTCCGGGAAAAGATTCGGGACCCGCGGTACGTGCCGGATCTGATCCGCCGTAAGCTGCTGGAGAATCCCCACCGGGTCACTCTGACCCTGCGCCCGGATGACAAGCTCGAATCCCGTCGCCAGGGGGCCATCCGTGAAGCCCTGGCCCGCCGCAAGGCCGAGCTGACCGACGACGACATTCGGGTGATTGTTGAGCGGGCGAAGGCGCTTGAAGAACGCCAAATGCACAAGGACGATGACTCGATCCTGCCCAAAGTGGATCTGTCCGATGTGCCCCTGCAGATGCCGGAGCCTGAAGGCCGTTATGACGGCGATATCTCGGCAACGGTTTATGCCCGTGGCACCAATGGCCTGGTTTATGAGCAGATTGTTGTCCCGGTGCCAGCGCTGACCGAGGAAGAGTTGTTGCTGGTGCCTTACTATACCACCCTGATCTCCGAGGTGGGTTGTGGTGAACTGGATTACCTGCAGATGCAGGACCGCATTTCCGCGGAATCCGGTGGCATCGGCGCGTCATTCAGTGCCAAGGGCCGCATCGACGACGTTCAGGCGTTGTCTGGATACATCGTCTTTAACGGCAAGGCTCTGGCCCGTAACCGCAGTGCCCTGACCCGTCTGCTAAAGGACGTTTATACCGATGCCCGCTTTGACGAGAAAGGGCGTATCCGGGAGATCATCGCCCAGATCCGTGCCAGGCGCGAGCAGGCGGTAACCGGCAGTGGGCACGCCCTGGCCATGGGCGCGGCGTCCCAGGGTATCAGCCCTGGAGCCTGGCTGTCGTTCCGGCTCGGCGGCCTTGCCGGTATTCGCGGCACCAAACAGCTGGATCAGGCCCTGAAAGACCCGGAAGAGCTGGCGGGACTGTGTGCAAAGCTGTCCGCTCTACACGAAAAAATCCGGAACCAGAGTCGTGAGTTCCTGGTGATCGGTGAGGAAGAGCAGCTCCCGGTGATGGTTGATGACCTGAAATCCTGCTGGCGTGATGCCGCGGAAACCGCCGTCTCCGGTTGGAAAATGGAGCCGGTCAATTACACAACCCGCGAGGCCTGGCTGACCTCCACCCAGGTGAACTTTTGTTCAAAGGCTTACAGTACTGTCGCTGTCGACCATCCGGATGCGGCGGCACTGATGGTGCTGGGTGGCTTCCTGCGCAATGGTTACCTGCACCGTGCCATTCGTGAAAAGGGCGGTGCCTACGGTGGTGGCGCCGGCCAGGACAGTGTGAACGGCAGCTTCCGGTTCTTCTCCTACCGGGATCCGCGCCTGGAGGAAACGCTGGCTGATTTCGACGCGGCCCTGGCGTGGCTACAGGACAATGACCACGACTATCAGGAGCTGGAAGAGTCGATTCTTGGTGTTATTGGCCAACTCGACAGGCCCCGCTCGCCGGCGGGTGCGGCTCGCCATGCCTTCCATAATAAGCTGTTTGGCCGTACCCCGGAACAGCGGGCCAGGTTCCGGGAGCGGGTGCTGTCGGTCACACTGGATGATCTGAAGCGCGTGGCGAGAACCTGGTTGGTGCCAGAGAAAGCCAGCACCGCCGTGGTGACCAGCCCGGAAAACCGGGCCAGGGCCGAGAAACTGGGCCTGGCTATTCAGGAACTCTAGCAGCCTGTCGGACTTAAGGCTAATCTACTGCGCCGGTGGGAAAACGGCTCATATTTCCCGGCTTTTTCGTTGCATAGAACCACTATGCGCCTCAAAATCCAGAAAATCCGCGCTCGCTTTCCCACCTTGCTCGCGACGATTGCTTAAGTCCGACAGGCTGCTGGCCGGCCCTGAACTTGGGGTCAGCGGTGCCTCTTCAATCCCGTGGTCACCATGATTCGGGTGGCGATTTCCTCCACGGAGTAGGCCGTGGTGTTCAGGTAAGGGATTCGTTCACGTCGGTACATCAGCTCGATTTCCTCGATCTCATGCATGCACTGTT
>JAXHUV010000098.1:0-8313 GCA_034189445.1 Pseudomonadota bacterium | reverse complement strand
GGTCTACTTTCTGACCACCTACAGTCTGGGGTTTCCCCCTCTGTCAGCCTAGTTGTGGTTCCGCCTACTGCCCACGTAACAGTGGGCAGGGCTTTTCTCCCATGCCCAACCTTGTGCATTCCCGTGTTCACAGATTGGTCACACCAGAGCAATGCCCATGGGAAGCCATGGTCTGGTTCCTGCCCCAAGTTATTCTTTTAAATCCACGATACGCTGGTAGTCTGCCACTACGACAACTTCCCAGAGAGCTTTCGGAATGGCGAGTGCGGCGAACTTTCACACTCCTGAACACTAAAGTGTGAAAGTTGACACCTGGCTATGACGTGTTGGCCTCTGCGCTATACAGGGCCTCAAGCATAGAGAGCCCGTTAGCGCTTCCTATGTTTAATGAGGGAGAGCTGAACTATTACCGCATCCTGCTCAAGAACCTGGCACTGCTGATGCAAACCCTGCAACAACCCGACATCGACCGGCGTCACGCCCATCGCAAGCTCCGCCGGCAGCCCAACCGATTGACAGACTGCGCCCGGAGCGGTCGGCTTCCGCTCGTCCGGAAAACGGGAACCCCTGCCTATTCAGGCGATAGCTCGGTTCAAATCTGGCTCGCGCCCCGAAAAAATCACTTCAGCTGGCGTTGATCGCCGCCACATCTGCCCGATGACACTGTTTATTCCTCGCCCATGGCGCCCGATGGGGCTGGATTTTGGTACGCCTGGGGCTTAAGTTGATGACGTTGGTGCCGACACTGGCGCCGTTTGCCGGGGCAATCGTGGCTTCGGGCGGGGCTACCCTGCTACGAACCATGAGGGAGCCAGGATGAAACTGGTGTCTTGATATACCCTCCGGAGGATCATCTGGCATGAAACCCATTCAACCGGGCAAATAAAAGGGAGCATCGATGAAGGTCTGGCTATTGTTGGCTCTGATAACCGTGTCAGAAGCAACCATCGGTGTTTTTGTCAAACTCACGGATGGCCGGATTCCGGTCCAGACGCTGACCTTTTATGCCTTTGTTTTTGCAACGGCATTTCTGATGCTGGTCATGCCGCGGGCGAACAGACAGCCTCTTGAGCTGCCCCACGGCAACTGGAAAGATACGTTTCTGATTGGCGCACTGATTGCGGGACAGAGCGGCTTTTTCAACTACGCCATGACCCTGGTGCCCATCGCCAATGCCGTTATTTTCTGGAGTGTCGCACCCTTCTTCACTTTTATTCTTTCGTGGCTGTTTCTGGGGGAAAAGGCAAAAAAGAGCTATGTCCTCATTTTCATCATTGCCCTGACCGGGATCGTCATTGCCAGGCCGCTTCAGGAGGGTTACCTGCCTGGTAACATGGTGGCGTTGGGCGTGGGTGCGATCTACGCGGCCATGGTCACGTATATGCGCCATGAAGGTAAAACCGAAACCGGCAACGATATTGCCTGGTCTCTGCTGTTCGCGGCGCTGATCATGTCGCCGTCGGTAATAGTTATTGGCCCGGGCGATGTAACCGGCTTTATCCGCTATGACAGCCTCGGTATGTCTCTGCCAGTGATGCTCTGGGCAGCAGGGCTGGGGCTGATTTCCATGGGGTTCGCCTATTTCGGCATCTCGATCGTACTGAAGTCCATTAACGCCAATCTGTATTCGCTGATTGATATCATAGTCTCGCCTGCGGTCGCGACATTGCTGGGCTTTCTGATATTCAACGAAGTTCCTGCGCCCAGCATGCTTTACGGGGGCATGCTCCTGCTCGGCGCCGGTGCCTGGCTGTCCCGGGAAATGTCCCGAAACAATCCCGGCCAGCCGGCTCAGTCCGCCAGTCGCAATGTCAGCACTGGATACAGGCCCGCTGGAAGCGATACTCCTCCATGAAAGGAGCAAGGCTGTTCCGTGGATGTAAAAACCGGGACAGGTTTATTTTCGCAAACTCTAAATACGGTCTCTGGCTTTGCTGTACCCGCATCGTCTTCCGGGGTGACAGCGGCTTCTACCGTCCCCGATTGCTGAGCTGGTGTGACCGGAACAACGTGGATTACCTGGTGGGTATCAGCAAAAACAGCCGGCTGCTCAAGGAAGTCGATGTGCCCTCGATGCTGGTGCGCAAGGCTCACGGGGAACTCGGAGAAAAAGTCTCCGCCACCTATCGGTTCCAGTATCAGGCCCGTACCTGGAAACACCCTCGCTGGGTGGTGGCTCGCCTGGAAGAAGGTGAGCTGGGTGCCAACCCAAGGTTCATTATCAGTTCCCGCTACGACGACGGCTTCAAGCTCTACTACGAGCAATACTGCGCCCGGGGCGACATGGAGAACCGGATCAAGGATCAGCAGCTCTACCTGTTTGCGGATCGCACCTCCAGTACGCAGTGGTGGACCAATCAGTGGCGGCTGGTTCTGTCAGGATTTGCCTACACCCTACTCGAGCGCTTGCGGTCCCACCTGAAGAAGACGCCCTTCGAGCGCATGAGTGCCAGCAACCTGAGACTCATGCTGATCAAGGTTGGCGCTGTCATCATCCGCAACACCCGGCGGATACGAGTGCTGATGAGTGAAAACTATCCTTGTTTCCGTCCATAAACGGCCTGTTTTCAAGGCTACTCGCCCGGCCGGGCCGGTCAAATTGCTTCTCTTGACCCACTTTATCCCGGCCTCATCGCAGCCCGAGGTCTTCCGTCGTCATTTTGACCGCGAATTGGCATTTTTCAGGCATATGAAAGCCTCGGCCGGGGTGCCGATAAGGCTTTTTGTGAATGCTCTTGAGTGGCTCGGGCTGAAGCGCTATCTGGCGAGCAGTCGCGAGAACACGGCCAGGCTGTGGGCGACCACAGCCGACCACACATACGACTTGAAGTGCTCCAGCACCTTCCAGGTGCAGCGCGACAAACCGTAGGACCGCTTCAGGCAGGAGATGCCCGCTTCGATCCCGGCCCGGAAGTTGCTGCAGCTTGCGATAAACCCAGTCGCTCTTCGCCATCTGCTCGACCTTCAGGAACCTGTTCACCGTTGATGACCCGTCGTTGCGCCTGATCGATCACTCCCTCGATCAACCCCCGGTAGTGCTTTACCTGCGCTTCCCAGGCGGCGAGCGCCGCCTCATCGACGGTCAGTTGGCTTAACCTGCACCAGGCCTTATCCAGGTAAGTGAGACCCTTGCGAGTGACCTTGATCAGATCCCGATACCCAGGCAGTTTTGAGAATTGCAAAAAGGCCAAATAAAGAAGATGGCTGAAACCAATCGTTCACTGGTGAATGCTAAAGGTGTTTTATCGTTCATTCATGAACTTATTATAGGATTTTATCCCATCATGCGGTATCATTCACCTATGAACGACGAAAGCATCAAACCATTCATAGGTGAATGCAATGCCCCGTAAAAAAATCCGTAACTACAGCGTCTATACCAAGGAAGCGTGTCGGCTGCTCGGTCTGCTGATTCGAAACGCCAGAAAAGAGAAGCGCATGTCGGTCGAGGAACTGGCAGAGCGGGCGAGCACGTCGCCAAACTTTGTTCGCCGGGTCGAAAAAGGTGGCTTGGCCGGTGAGATTGGCGTTGCCTTCGAACTGGCATTCATCGTGGGGGTGCCCCTATTCCAGCCCGACACCTCCGAGGGAGCGAAGCTTGAGGTGTTAGCCCATAAAATCCACATGGCCAAAAACAACGCTGCCCTGCTGCCTCAATCTGCCCGCAAAACCAAGGAGGTATTGAAGGATGACTTCTAATAAGCCGATCAATGAGCTTTATGTTTGGCTCTGGCTTCCGGGCGCATTGGATCCGGTGCCAGCGGGTCGGGTATACCGGGCAGGCAATGGATTTAACTTCCATTACGGCAACCGCTACGTCGAGCGGAACGATGCAATCTCTCTGAACCCCGACGAATTACCGCTCAGAAAGGGATCGCACCAGCCCATTGGTGGCATGATCATGCCGAGCTGTCTGAGAGACGGATCTCCCGACGCCTGGGGCCGCCGCGTCATTATTCATCGGATGATGGGCAGCTCCGCTAGCGCCGACACGGAGATGGACGAACTCACTTACCTCATCGAATCGGGAAGTGATCGGGTCGGTGCGATGGATTTTCAGCGATCGTCAAGCGAGTATGTGCCGCGAGAGACCGAGAGTGCGTCCCTCGAAGAACTTCAGGAGGCATCGAGTCGCGTTGAGAAGGGTCTACCATTGACCCCGGGCCTGGAGCGAGCCCTGAACCATGGCACCTCGATTGGGGGTGCTCGTCCGAAGGCACTGTTAAAGGATGGTGATAAAAAGTACGTGGCCAAATTTTCCTCATCCACCGACACTCAGAATGTTGTGAAGGGTGAGTTTGTGGCCATGCGCTTGGCGGATAGGGCCGGACTGGAGGTTGCCCCGGTACGGATGGAATCGGCGGCGGGTCGTGACGTTCTCCTTGTAGAGCGTTTTGATCGGGTTCCCCGCACTGGGGGCTTTGAAAGAAAACTCATGCTCTCTGCCCTCACTCTCTTCCAGCTGGATGAGATGATGGCCCGATACGCGAGTTATGATTTGCTGGCGGATATGATTCGTCAGAAATTTCACAATCCTACTGGCAGTCTCCGGGAGCTATACCGTCGCATGGTGTTCAATGTGCTTTGCGGCAATACCGACGATCACGCCCGTAACCATGCGGCGTTTTATGACGGTAAAGCATTGGCGCTCACGCCCGCCTACGACATCTGCCCTCAAAACCGAAACACAGGTATCGCCAGTCAGGCGATGGCTTTACTAGATGGTAAGAGCCAGAGCACGCTAGCCCTGTGCCGGGAAGCGGCTCACAAGTTTAATCTGAACTCGCAGCAAGCCAAGGAAGATATTGAATCCTTGGAGCACGTTATTCAAAGCGGCTGGGATCAGGTGTGTGACGAGGCGCAGATGACCGACACAGAAAAGCGGTTTTTCTGGAAGAGGCAGTTCCTGAACCCTTCTATTTACGAGGGCTGACAGCAAAAGAACGCTAGCAGCCTGTCGGACTTAAGGCTAATCTACTGCGCCGGTGGGAAAACGGCTCATATTTCCCGGCTTTTTCGTTGCATAGAACCACTATGCGCCTCAAAATCCAGAAAATCTGCGCTCGCTTTCCCACCTTGCTCGCGACGATTGCTTAAGTCCGACAGGCTGCTAGACGCCCAGTTCCTTTTTCCGGACCGCGATCCATTCGCGTTGAGAGTAAACCGCTAAATCGACCCACTTACCCTAACCGTATTGAGCCACTTTTTTTTGGAGCAGCCAGCTCCACGTTCCAGGCCCCTAATGCCTTCCGGACAGCGGACGGGACACCGCTTCTGCTGACTTTTTCTGCATGCGGAGGCGGATCATCCGGGCGACTCATACCAGGGTAGTCCATGCCTTGCGCTGCGTTCCAGTTCAGCGATCACCTGGCCACCCAGCAGGAGGATGATGGCGGCGATTTCGAGACTTATCAGTACCACTATGATGGTAGCCAGTGAGCCATAGACAGCGCCGACCAGAGATATATTGCGAAAGTAGTATATCAGCAGCAGCCGCGTTGCTTCCCAAAGAATAGCTGCGACCAGACCGCCCACCACCGCCCGTTTGGGGGCGATGCGCACGATGGGCAGCACCTTGTATATGGCACTGAAAAGAAGAAAAACACTGACGAAGCTCAGTATGTCAAGGACGAACGCCGGGTTTTCATAGATCGTACTGGCAATTGCAAACAGCACGGTTATTGTCAGAAGGCCGATACCCAGGACGAGTATGAACGCATAGGGGAGAATAGCGGACACCCAGAAGCTGCGGCGGGGGTTGTCCGGTTGGTGGAATATAATGGCCATGGAATCTTCCAGCATGCGAAACGCGAAGGAGCTGAAGAACAAGCAGAACCGGGATACTCACTACGCCTATGATGTCGCTCGACTCCATGAAGGCTTGCACTGCATCAAGCACCAGGCTTGCGTGGGCCGGCGCGAGATGCCGGGCCTGGACGCTCATTACCTCCATCAGCTGTGCTTCGTTTACCACCTGAGTCAGCAGTACACCCAGTATCGCGAGCATCGGGACAGCAGAAAGGAGGATGTTGTAGCCCACACCTCCTGCCAGAAGGATGCCACGATTACGCATGAAATTGCTGACGACGCGGCGTGAGAATCGCAGAAAATGCCCGGCGGCCGTGGTGGCATCATGAGCTTTCGGCGTTTCGTCGGTCATGATCTGGTCCGCAGCTCCGGATGATGAATGAAAGGTTCCGATGTTCTGAAACTACCTGATTCGATTTGGTCCTGCCAGGGGCCGGAGCAGGGGGCCGGAGAAAAAAACTGTGTCACGTGTCTGAGCTAAACTGTATCTCTCTGCCCGGATTGGGTAGGCTCGGCAGAACATGTTTTCCGGACAAGGGAGCTGGCTTGAACAGAAAAAGGAAACCACTGATTGGCGTAACCGGTCCTGACCGCGGCGGGCGTGCAGCCTGGTGGGCTACTCGATGGCTTCTGAAAAAGGCAGGGGGCGCGGGTCTGCTGGATCACGCCCTCCCGCCGCCGGGTCGAAGATCTGGACGGTCTGGTCATTGGCGGGGGCGCCGACGTGGCCCGGTGTGACCCGGGCGGTGGAGCACAGGGATTACCCTTTCGTTATCGGCGTTCAGTGGCATCCTGAATTCATGCCCCAGAGCGAAGGCCAGTTTGGCCTGTTCATTGCTCTTACGGCGGCAGCAGCGGATAAACAGCGCGAGCGACTTGGTGAGGCGCTCAGCAACAGCTAACCGGTGCGAGGCAATTGACTATGACCGACACATTGACACCCCGGTTTGGCCTGGTTCTGATTGGCGACGAGCTTCTGAACGGCCGGAAACAGGATGCTCATCTGCCAGCGATGATTCCCCGCTTCGCGGAGCGGGGGCTGGAGCTCTCCTGGGTCAGGATGGTAGGTGATGATCCGGATCTGATTACACGAACGCTCGTTGAGACTCTTGAGACCGGCGACATTGTTTTCAGTTTCGGTGGGATAGGCGCAACACCCGATGACATGACCCGCCAATGCGCTGCTGCGGCCATTGGCGTGCCCATTACGCTTCACCCGAAGGCAGAAGTTGAAATCCGGCTTCGGCTCGGAGAAAAGCTGAATGACCATCATCTTCGCATGGGCGAATTCCCTGCTGGCAGCGAGATCATTCCAAACCCCATCAATCGCATTCCGGGATTCTCGATCCGCAATCATCACTTTGTCCCCGGTTTTCCCAAAATGGCCTGGCCCATGGTGGAATGGGTGCTCGATCACCACTATGCCGCGTTGCAGGCTCCGGGTCGCGAGGTCAGCCAGACGCTGCTCCTCACGGATACTTCCGAGGGCCCGCTTATTCCGCTCATGGAAGAGCTTCTGAAAGAGTTCCCGGGGTTGCGCCTTGCCTGCCTTCCTGACGCTGAAGGCGAGCGAAAGGTGGAGCTGACGCTCAGGGGTGCGCCTGAGGATGTGGTCAAAGGCATGGGCCGCCTGCGGGAATTGCTGGGGACTTAGTGTCCCGTCTGGTTAATTCGTTGACCTACTGAGCCACTGAGAGCCTTGAGAGCAAGGCGCGATGGCGAAGGTTTGGTGGTTCCAAATCGAGTCAGCGCAACACGGCTATCAAGGCTCTCAGTGGCTCCCGAAGGGCTCGCCGGGCCAAACCGGACAACAGGCAAGCCGGTGGTTTTAACGGCGTGCACACTTGTAATAAAGAATATGCTTTTCCCACGCCGTGGTTAAATTGTTATCGTTCTGTCATAACGACTTCAAGAGCACCCAGGAGAACGATATGGTCATAACCAAACCCAGCGTGCCAGTGATCGATGCCGTTACCTCTCGGCACTCAGTCAGAGGCTATCTACCCGATCCGGTACCTGCCGGGACGCTTGAACAGGTATTTGAAATAGCCCAGCAGGCACCGTCAAACTGCAACACTCAGCCGTGGAAGGTGTATGTTGCCTCCGGCGAGGTGAAAGACCGGCTGCGGGACCAGTTCCTGGAGCGGCTGGACCAGGGCGTGGCAGGCCAGCCGGATTTTCCCTACGATCCTACCTGGGAGGGAGAATACCGCCAACGTCAGGTGGATTGTGCGGTGGCGCTTTATAACGAGATGGGAATTGCCCGGAATGACAAACCCGGCAGACTCCGGGCCGTCCGCCGCAATTTCGAGCTGTTCGATGCCCCGCACATCGCCTTCCTCGGCATGGACCGCAACTTCGGCGCAACCATCTCGCTGGACGTGGGCATCTATGCCCAGACCCTCATGCTGACCATGCATGCCTTTGGCATCAGCAGCTGTGCCATGGGCAGCATGCGCACCTATCCGGATCTGGTGCGGGAAGCATTCGGGCTCGACGACAGCA
>JAXHUV010000097.1:0-8340 GCA_034189445.1 Pseudomonadota bacterium | reverse complement strand
TGACGCGGATAAAGCGCTGCACTGACTTCCGGCTCTTCCAGCAGGTCGGCCAGCTCGCGGTCTACGGTGGTCTCTTCACCTTCTTCCGGCAACGGCTCGAACAGGGTGTTCAGCCAGGAGGCAACGGAGGGAGCTTCGTCTCGATTGTAATCGGTGGACAGCGCCTTGATCCGGCGAAAGCCTATGATACGTTGGTGTTTGGGGTCCCGGATCTGCTCAAAACCCCGCCAATAAACATGATCCCTGGTGTGCAGTTGTACGAACAGGGTATCGATAGGGCCATCTGAATCGTCAGCACATTCGGTTTCTTCCGCAACGATCTCCGGGTCCGCTTCGGCTTCCACTTCCGGCTTTTTCTGGCAGATAGTGGTCCAGGCCGGATAGAGCACGGCCACGGCATCCGCTTCAACGTGCTCGCGGGCGGCGCGGAGGATCAAGCCCCAGCGGGCCTTGTCGGCATCGGTTTCAAGGGAATTAATGGGCAAATCGTAGCTTTGTTCGCTGGACAGAACGATGGCCATCATCGGGGCGTCTAACTCCCCCATGGCCTCGGCCTGTGCTACTGATACCAGTTCATCGATTGCCATCGGTTGGTACATAATACGCTAGCCTCCTCGATGCCATCAGGATCTATCAGGAAGAAGGGGTCTTCCTGACTCACAGCATAGCCTGTTCCGACTATAAAAATAAACGTGGAGTTTGGCCTGGCGGATCACAACCCACCCCACGGATTAATCAGGCAGCAGCCTTAAGTCCGACAGGCTGCCGGTTGTCCAGTTGGTGAGAGCGACGCGCCAGTTTGTTATTCTGTTTTCAAAAAGGTCACAGGCGTAACGTTCATGGTCATGTTTTTCAATAGCCTGCGCAGGATTTCCGTGATTTTCTTCCTGGCGGCATCGGTTACCCCGGCCGCACAGGAAGTGCAGACGGCGACCAGTGACGACAGCAACTGGACCCGCATTGTCCGGGCATCGCCCTACTGGGTCAGTCAGGGAGTGTTTGAAAATATTCTCACAATAAGGCGCTGGGTGCTGATGGAATCCGGTTATTGCGCCAGCGCCGATCGGCACGTTCTGTATGACATGCGTGGCCGGTTTCTGGCCTGGATCAGTGACGGTGACGACCGTGAGGCCACCCAACGACTCTTGAATGCCACCCGAAAATCACTGTATGAGAACGACAAGGTGCAAGACTGGCTTGCCGGAGAGACCGGCCAGGCAGGCTATCCGTTCGCTCTTTCCTGCGACCAGCCGCATGTAAACATCGATGAAGCCGTTGCCCGTTATCTTGGCACCCTGCCGGCAGACCGGATCTGGGGTGCCTGGGACGACCTCACGTTTGCCACCAGTGGCGACCCGGAAAGCCTGCACGATGCGCTGATGTACGTATACGATCACCGCAAAACCCAGAACCGCCTGACCCTGCCACAAGCCTTGCCCCAATATCTGGCGGGCCAGATCCTGATTGAGAGTGGCGCGCAGACAAGAGCCCATTCCCGGGCAGACGCCAGGGGAATCCTGCAGCTGTCACCCGCTGCACTTTCCGACTGCGAACTTGCCCCCGACAATTTCTGGCACCGACTGGCACAGATAGACTGCGCCCTGCGCCTGATGAATCAGAATGCCCGCAATCTGGCACCGGTTTTCCAGCAACGGTTCGGCCATCTGCCAGAGGCCAAAAGAGACCGCTTGTTCACCCTTCTGCTGGTTCAGGCGTATCATGGCGGCGCCGGACGGGTTCGTGCGCTTCTGGACGATCCGGTGCTGGCGCGGCCGGCAGAATATTTTGCTGCCAGCCACGAGCGCTTTACCGCCGGCGATATTGTCTTCGGCCTGATTTTTCACAACCTGGGGCGGGATCGTCTGGGTCTTGCCTCGCTCTACTATGTGGCTGACGTTCAGGTGGCAACCGAGGTCTTGTGTCACACGGCTAAACTGAAATCAACGGAATTCTGTGAATGGAACTACTCAACCAACTGATACCCGAAAGCCTGGGCCTGCCTGTCGCTGTTTTTCTGCTTGCCAGCTCCACCCTTGCTTCGATGATCAGCGCCAGCCTCGGCGTCGGCGGAGGCGTTCTGCTGCTGGTGCTGATGGCCAGCTGGATGCCGCCCGCAGCCATCATCCCGGTGCACGGAATGATCCAGTTGGGCTCGAATGTTGGTCGGGTGGCACTGACCTGGCGGCACGTGGACTGGCGGGTAATTGCCGCGTTCCTGCCCGGCGTGATCGCGGGCGCGGCCTTGGGGGGCTGGTTACTGGTGAGTCTTCCAGCCCATATCTGGCAGCTGACCATCGCCCTGTTCGTTCTCTATCTTTGCTGGGGACCGGCGCTACCAAAGGGCGCATTCGGGGCCCCGGGTGTGTTTCTGGCGTCGGCGTTCACCAGTTTTGTCAGCCTGTTCGTTGGTGCCACCGGGCCGCTGGTCGCCGCGTTCATCAAGCAGATCCATACCGACAGGTTCAGGACAGTCGCCACTTTCGCCACCGCCATGACACTTCAGCATGCCCCCAAGGCGCTGGTATTCGGAGCCGCCGGGTTCATGTTCTTCGAGTGGCTGCCGTTCATACTCGCCATGATCGCCTGTGGCTTTGCCGGCACCTGGCTCGGGCTCCATGTGCTCAGTTCCCTGAGCAACCGGAAGTTCACGCTGCTATTCAATATCCTGCTGACCGCGCTTGCAATCCGTTTGTTATGGCAGGCCAGCCTTTCAGCCGGGTGGTGGTGATGACGGTATCGGCGGACTTCCTTGGCCTCGGCTGAAGCCGGCATTGCCCGAACGAGTTTTGCCCCGGCAGCAATGGTCATATTATTTAGCAACAAGCCGTTCTCTGGCTTCTTCCCGACGGCCGGTATCCGCGATGTCTCGTCCTGTCCTGCCGGGGGCTTCCAGAACTTTCTGAAGATAGCTCCGGGCCCGTTCCGGCTCGCCCTGATCCAGCAAAAAATCGCCGAAGAAGAAATTGGCATCCAGGCCATCGGGGTTGATAGCCAGGGCTTTCTGCAAATACTGCCGGGCCTTGTCGTCATCACCGAAGCTCAGTGGCCAGCCGGGCACCTGATAATAGAGACTGCCCAGAGATGTATAGGCCGAGCCATTCAGTGCCTGGGCATCAATAGCCAAGGCCGCCTCCAGTGATTTGCGGGCATCCTTGACCAGCCCCAAGGCACCCAGGCCGCCCTTGGCACCGGCATAGGTGCTCAGCACAATACCCTGCCAGATTAGTGGCTCTGCCCGGTCCGGATAATCGGCCACGAACTGTTCTGCCTCTTTGGCCAGCTCTTCAAACGCGTTCTCTTTCTTTCCCTCTGGCAACTGATATTGGATCTCGGCCCAGCGATGCTGGATCTCCGCCAGTTTGGCCTCCAGGGTCGCCGCCCAGAGCGGTTGAGCAGCCAGACACAGGATTATCAAAAGTACAGATTTCATTAGATCACTCCCGAATTAGAAACCGCCGGATGACCGGCAATTGCTTCAGCATCGCCTTATCGACAATTCTGGGCAGGATGCCGTTGATAACCACAAACAGCTTCTCCGGCCAGCCCAGGAAACGCTGGCGCTCGTCGTTCTCCATGGCAGCGAGAATCTGCGAGGCTACCGCTTCCGGCGCGTCCATGGTGTTGCCTAGGGCCCGGTTCAGTTCATTTACCGCTTCCGGGTTCATGTCCGTGGCGGTGGCGCGGGGCGCGACGTAGATGACCTGGACTTGGGTATCGGCCAGTTCCCGGCGCAGTGCTTCGGTAAAGCCGCGCAGCCCGAATTTGCTGGCGCAATAGGCGGTGTAACCGGGGAAACCGATGCTGCCAAAGGTGGACCCGACGAAAACCAGTGCTCCCTGGCCGGCTTTTTCGAACCCCGGGGCAAAATGCCGGGCCACAATCATCGCAGACCGAAGATTGACGGCAATCTGGGCGTCCAGCTCACTCACGGCCATACTGCCCAGGCTGGCAAAGCGGTTCTGGCCGGCACAGTGGATCACCCCATCGATGTCTGGGTAGGCTTCATTGAGACGAACCAGTTGCTGATCGAAATCCGGCGCCGCCAGGTCCAGGTGAACCAGCGAGACGCCCTCGCGGTGCTCAAGCTTTTCCGGATGCCGGGAGGCGATAATAACACGGGCACCTGCTGTTACCAGGGGTTCCACCAATGCCTTGCCGATACCGCCGGTACCACCCAGCAGCAGGAACACCCGGTCATGCAATCTCATGGCGTTGCTCCTCGCGGCTCGTCGGCACCGAAATGAGAGGAATGCCATGTAGCATATCGCCATAGAGCCGATAGACCATACGCGCGGCTTCGATGATGGCCTGCTGGTCGTCGGGATCGGTGATTTCGTTCATCAGGTTACGGAAAAATTCGAAATGTTCCTGATCCAGTGCGCCATGGGAATACAGATAGCTGAAGGCTTCATCCGGCAGACCGAGCTGCTTCTGGATGGCTTCACCGAGCGGCGTTGCCAGCTCAATCGACGTGCCTTCGAGCACCTGAACCATACCAAAGAACGCCGCCGGGTTACCGCGGTTAATGCGGTCGTAAAGGTAGGCGACCATCAGTTCGATGGAGCCGTCGGGGGTGCCATGACGGATGGCTTCCTTATCTTCCCCGCAGGCCGCGAGGTCGTTGAGGATCCATTCATGGTGGCCGTACTCCTCATCAATATATTCCACCAGCGCCTTGCGCACGGATTCCAGCCGCTCGGGCAGGCGGCCACCACAGGCCATCATCAGCGGCACAGTGTGTTTTACATGGTGGTAAGCCTGGGTAAGAAACCAGGTGTAGCCGGTCAGGTCGAACCGACCCTCGCGGATGGCCTCAATCACGGGTGCGCTTGTCACGTGGGCGCGGGCCTGGGCTGTTTCGGACTGCAGTTGATCGAAAAATGCCATGAAAGATCCTCCTGGCGGGCTTGGAAAATCGGACCTGGAAATGGAACGGTCCATGAAAACCGGAAATGCGTCTGCCAGCAGCCCAGGCAGATCAGCCTGGATCTGTTGGCGCGCTAGCCGCCCGTTTGCGGTTACATAGCCTTCGGTCTGGCTCAATGGCTGACGGCGGATATACACCCTTGAAAGCCGGGCATAATCCGGCAAATCGGTATTCAGTGAGCTCAGCTGTGCGCGCAGCGTTTCAGGTGAGCGATCATCCTGCAGAGTCAGCAGGGCTGAGGGGTGGGGGGCGCCATCGCCAAACACCACCGCCTGGCGCGCGCCGAGCGCCTGAATCAGCTCACTCTCCAGCCACTCCGGGCTGATGTTGCGGCCAAAGCTGGTGATCAGGAGGTTCTTGGCCCGGCCACTTACAGACAAAAAACCCTCTGGGTCCCTGGCACCCAGGTCACCGGTATCCAGCCGCTCATCGCCGGCCGGTTCATCGCCCAGATAGCCGAGGTGAGTGTTGCCAGCCACCAGAATGTGGCCGCGGCCATCCACTGTGACCTGAACATGGGAAAGCGGTTGACCGACCGAACCCTCACGCTGAGCGCCGGGAACGTTCAGTGCAACCACCGAGCCGCACTCGGAAAGCCCATAGCCCTCATAAAGGGGCAGGCCCGTAGCGCGTCCCCGGGCCAGCAGACCAGAGGAGACCCGGCCGCCGCCAACGGCCAGAAACCGGAACGAATCGCTCTTCAGATGTTGTTGTTCAGCCGCTGTCACCAGTGCCATGGCCAATTCCGGCACCAGAATCATGGATTCTGGCCGGTGCTCATTTACCCCCCGCACCAGCCGCACGATATCCAGGCCACTGCTGCCGGTCATCCCAAGATCATGTAAGGGCGCGGCTACCACCCTACTGCCCATCAGCAATGGCAGATAAACCCCGGCGATATTCTCCAGCAGTGTTGCCAGCGGCAGTATGCAAAGGTGCCGTTCAAGCTTGACACCTTCCAGCCGTTCCTTTAACGCAAGCGCGGTGGCAGTCATCTGAGCCACTGACAGGCAAACCCCCTTGGGGGTGCCGGTGCTGCCAGAGGTGAAGGTAATCTTCGCGGTCTGCTCCGGCATCCAGGCCTCCGCGGCGGACACCGGCAGATGCCTTAGCCAGATACCATGGCCCAGGTGCTCACCGCCGTTGGTTGAGTCCGCGGATAGCAGACAATCCAGGCCTGCCCGTTCAGTCAGATGTTCGGTCTGGGACCGCGAGAAAAACACCGGCACGGGCACACACACCACACCCGCCAGCAAACAGGCCAGATCCGCAAGAATCCAGGCCACGGAATTATCCCCACACAAACCGGCGCGGCGTATACCGGGCCGGGTCAGTCGATCCGCCAGGGTGTTTGCCGTCTGCATCATCTGGGTATAACTAAGGGCCGATTCCGGCCCCTGGAGCGCGATAGCCGAAGGGTAGCTACTCGCCTGGCGCTCCAGAAGTTCAGGCAATGTGGCCATAGCAGCCTCCCGCGATCGTTTTTCCCTCGGAAGCTTTGGTCTCAACGGACTGAACCAGCCTGAGCAAACCCGCGTTCCGGAGGGCAGACATGCCGTCGGCGACACGAATGGCCATCACCATTGGATGATGATCATAGTAGCACCCCCAGCCGGCGCCGCCATCGGGCAACCGGGAGGGTTCAGCTGAGGCCAGAACCTCGGTGGCAATACCCAGGCGATGAAAACTGTTGCGCAGCTGATCCGTGCCGGTACAGACAACCCAGTCATAGCCGGCCCTATCCAGCCACACCGACAGCGATGCAAACAGGAAGCGGCTGATACCGGCCTCGACGCCGGCCAGGTGCGCAATCTCCGCAATCCGGTGACGCTCGATATCCGCAACCGGCATCACCAATTCCACCGGGACCGACAAATAGTCTTCCAGAAACAACTTTTCCAGCGCGGCATTGCGAACCCCTACCGCTGCCAGAAGGCTGCCTTGAGCCGTGGTCAGGGCCAGAAGTGCCGGTATGCGCAGGGAAGGTTCGGCGCCATAGGCATGCAGGAAGCGGCGGCGAATAAAATCCGAAACCGTCTGGGCCATGGCAGTCCCGGGACGAATCTCGTTAAACCAGCGACCGGCGCAACGGATAACCGGAACCACCTCCCCGGGATTCGGGGGACAACAGGTGGACATCATCAACGGGTCTGTCATATGGGCTCTCCGGTTTCGCTCCCTGCGGGCGCTTTGATCGCATCACCAGATTAGAAGAGAAACCTTAAATTCGCCTTAAGGCGTGCCGGAAGAAACCTTGAGGCCAATTTAAGGTTTTCCCGAGGGAACCGTTAAGGCTCGCTTAAGGATGTACGCCTAAGGTACGCCTGCCATTATCCGGATTCCTCCACTAACGCCCGGGCCCTGAAGTGAAGCTGTATGAGATTTCCTTTATTACGGTCAACTGGCTGGAGCAGGTTGCCACGATTCCTGCTCGCCGGTGGCGTCGCCACACTGCTCCATTGGCTGACCATGCTGATCCTCATCAGGTCGGGCCTGAACGCCGTGCTGGCAACCAGCATGGGCGCCACTGTTGGCCTGCTGGCAAATTACGTTGGTCAGCACCGTTATGCTTTTTGCTCCGGCCTGCCTCACCGAATCGCGTTCCCGCGCTATCTCATCGGGGCCGCACTGGGTTGGGGCCTCAACCTGATGGGTTTTTCGCTGCTTCTGGCTTGGGGGCTCAGCATTGCCCCCTCCCAAATCATTACGACCGGATTGGTTGCCCTTGCCAATTATTTCTTTGCACGGAGGTTTGTTTTCCATGATAAGCAGACAATCAGCGTCCAGCAACCCGATGCTTAGCATCATCATCCCGGTTCACAATGAGGCCGATGTCATTCCCACGCTTTTGCACCGGCTGGGTCTGGTCTGCCGGCAACTGTCAGGCCCGGTGGAGCTACTTTTTGTGGACGATGGCAGCCGGGACAACTCCGTGGCCCAGTTACTTCAGGCCAGGGGTCGTCAGCCCGGAATCCGGGTCGTACAGCTGTCCCGGAACTTCGGCAAGGAAGCTGCCGTCACTGCGGGCCTGGAGAATGCCCAGGGGGATGCCGTCGTGCTGATGGACGCCGATCTACAGGATCCCCCGGAACTGATCCCGGAAATGGTTAAGGAATGGCAAAAAGGTGCGGACGTGGTGCTGATGAAGCGCCGATCCCGGTCCGGTGAGAGCTGGCTGAAACGCACCACGGCAAGAATTTTCTATCGGCTGATCAACCATATAAGTGATGCCTCGATGCCAGTCGATACGGGAGATTTCCGGCTCATGAGCCGACGTACGGTGGCTGCCCTGAGTCGGTTACCCGAGCGCAATCGCTACCTGAAGGGAATGTTCGCCTGGGTCGGTATGCCAACGGTCACTCTGGAATTTGATCGTGACCCAAGAGCGGCAGGCAAAACCAAGTGGAACTATC
>JAXHUV010000096.1:0-8421 GCA_034189445.1 Pseudomonadota bacterium | reverse complement strand
TCCACCCTCCTTTGGAAAATTTCCCGAGCGGAGATGATCTTGCAGATGCCACGCGCATCAATGCAGTAATTGAAAACGAAATTCGTAAAGCACCCGACCAGTACCTGTGGATGCATCGGCGGTTCAAGACCCGGCCAGGCCGCGAGGACTCCGGGTTCTACGACAAGAAGCGCAAGAAACATCCTGGAGCTTCAAAATGATCCATCCCGTTATCCTGGCCGGCGGCAGCGGATCGCGCCTTTGGCCGATGTCGAGACAACTGAACCCGAAACAGTTCCTGAAACTGACAGACGATAAGCTGTCCATGCTACAGCTTACGATAGCGCGCCTGGAAGGCATCCGGGCCGCCGATCCAGTGCTCATCTGTAACGAGGAGCACCGATTCCTGGCGGCCGAACAAATGCGTCAGTCCGGCCACGACAACACACGAATCATTCTGGAACCTTGCGGCCGGAACACAGCGCCCGCCATTGCCCTGGCTGCCCTGCAACTGACAAAAACGGCCGATGATACCGAAAATCCTTTAATGCTGATATTGGCTGCGGACCACCTCATTCAGGATATCTCCGCATTTCAGGCCGGCATTGCTCAAGCCACCCCCCTCGCGCAACAGGGCACGCTGGTTACCTTCGGCATTGTTCCGGGTCATGCAGAAACCGGCTATGGCTATATCCAGAGAGGCCCGGCGCTGGCCGATGCAGGCTTCAGGGTTAACCGTTTTGTCGAAAAACCGGACCTGCAGACCGCGGAAGAGTACCTGGCCTCGGGTGATTACCTGTGGAACAGCGGCATGTTCATGTTTGGTGCCCGCACCTTTATTGAAGAACTGCAAAAACACCGCCCGGATATTCTGGCTATTTGCCAGGCTGCCATGGACGACGCCAGTGAAGACCTTCACTTCATTCGTGTAAATGAAAACGTATTTGCAGATTGCCCCGAGGATTCTATCGACTACGCGGTGATGGAAAAAACCGACAACGCCGCCGTCGTGTCACTGGACGCGGGCTGGAGTGACATCGGCTCCTGGTCCGCACTGTGGGCTGTCAGCGCCAAAGATGACAATGGCAATAGCTTCAACGGTGATGTGATCGCCGAAAGCACGGAAAACACACTGGTTCGGGCAGACAGCCGCCTGGTCAGCACCGTCGGCGTCAAAGACCTGGTAATCGTGGAAACCAAAGACGCGCTGCTGGTGGCCCATAAGGACAAAGTACAGGATGTGAAAAAGATCGTGGAAACCATCAGGAACGATGGCCGCCACGAGCACATGAACCACCGGGAAGTATATCGCCCCTGGGGTGTCTATGACTCTATCGATAATGGCACCCGCTACCAGGTCAAACGCATTACCGTGAAGCCCGGGGCCCGGCTCTCGGTTCAGATGCATCACCACCGGGCAGAACACTGGATTGTTGTGAGCGGGACCGCAAAAGTAACCAACGGTGAAGAAAGCTATCTGGTCACCGAAAACCAGTCCACCTATATCCCCATCGGTCAGCTCCACTCCCTGGAAAACCCCGGCGTGATCGACCTGGAATTGATTGAGGTTCAGTCCGGCTCCTATCTCGGAGAAGACGACATCGTGCGCTTTGATGACATATACGGAAGGTCATGAGCAAGCTGAAATACCACCTGATCATCAGCCCGATTAAGGCAGCGGGCATCCTTTCTCTGGGCCTCGCGCAACGTCTTGGGAAATGGGGCGGCAAACTCGCCTGGATACTGGGAACAGACGCCAGGAAGGTGACCGAGACCAACATCCGGCTGTGCTTTCCCGGGCTTTCAGAAGAGAAACAGCTGGAGCTTGCCCGGGCCTCGTTGATGCACACGGGCATGGCCGTAATGGAGATACCCCTGATGTGGGAGTGGCCCGTGGAGAAATGCCTGGAGCAGGTCCGCGAAACCAAAGGCACCGAACTGGTCAACCAGGCACTGGCCGCTGGCAATGGGCTGATTCTTCTGGCGCCGCACCTGGGCAACTGGGAACTGGCCGGGCTGTACTTCTCGACCTACCATGACATGGCGGCTCTGTACAGCCCGCCGCAAATCCCGGAGTTCGAAGACTACATGGTCAAAGTCCGGGGCCGGCTTGGTTCCGAACTTGTTCGCGGTGACCGGAAAGGACTGTCCCGGCTCATGGGCATCCTGAGGGAAGGCGGAATTGTCGGCATCCTGCCAGACCAGTCTCCCCGGGGAAAAACCAACGCCTACGCCCCCTTCTTTGGTATCGAAGTGCGCACTATGACGCTGCCAGCAAAGCTGCTTCAGAAAACCGGCGCTGCTGTCCTGGTAACCTATGCCGAACGATTGCCCGATCACCGGGGGTTTCGGATTGTCGTTACTGAAGCCGAACAGGATATGGCAGACAAAGACCCGACAACGGCTGCCACCGCCCTGAACCAGTCGGTGGAAAACGTTGTCCGCCGCATTCCCGAGCAGTACCAATGGGAATACAAGCGTTTTCGCCATCAGCCCGGGGGCCGGCCGAATCCGTACAAACACAGCGGAAAAAATTAAAATGACGATTGGTGATAAAAAACGACCGATCGTCTGGCTAATCACCGACAACAAGCCAGGCCACAAAAACCAGCTCAAAGGGCTTGCCGACCGATTGGGCGCCCGGGCCCGGATGAGGTTTCTGTGGATTGAAACCAGACAGTACCCGGTATCCTGGCGTCAGGCGATTCTCGGACAGGCCCCTGAGATAGGCCAGTCATCGCCGGACATCATGGTCGCTGCCGGAAGCCGGGCCCAGAAGCTGCTGCTGGCCTGCCGCAAACGGTACCATGCGATGACCGTTGTACTGATGCGCCCGGCACTTCCGTTCGCGAAGCCGGACCTTTCCATCATCCCGGCCCACGACAATCCACCGGACCGGCAGGACGTGCTGGCCACCCGGGGGGTACTCAATGCCATCACACCACAACGGCAAACTGTTGAAGCGCACAAGAGCCTGATACTGCTTGGCGGGCCCTCCGGGCACTTTGAATGGGACAACGACGACATCCTCCGGCAGGTAAACATTCTGGCCGGCGAATACCCTGACTGGCACTGGAAAGTCACCTCTTCACGCCGGACCCCGACCGACCTGCTCGAAAAACTGAACCGGCTTCATCATGACAACATGATCTTTTACCACCATGAACAGACCGGCCCCGACTGGCTGTCAGAAACACTGGCGGAAACACGCGCCACCTGGGTGTCCCCGGACAGCGTATCGATGGTTTACGAAGCACTCACGGCGGGCACCCTTACCGGTTTATTACACCTCCGGCCTCGCCACAACAGCCGCGTGGTTCGGGGCCTGGAATCCCTGAAGACAGATGGTTTTGTGAGCGAATGGAAAGAGCGCGCACAGCTGATGCAGAAGGAGGCAAACCAGAGCCAACCCTTGTGGGAAGCCGACAGGGCCGCCAAATGGTTAATCGAAAAATTCCGGGAGTTTCCCCGATGAGCGTGATAAGGGTACTGCAGGTTTTGCCGGCACTGAACGGTGGCGGCGTAGAGCGCGGCACAGTGGAACTCGCCCGGGAACTGGTCAAACAAGGCCATGAATCAATCGTGCTTTCTTCCGGCGGACGCCTGGCCGGTCAGTTGCAAGCCGAAGGCTCCCGCCACATTACCATGCCGGTCCACCGGAAATCGCTGGCGTCCTTCGGCCAGATCCGGCCGGTACGCCAGCTTCTTGAGCAGCTCCGGCCCGATGTGGTCCACGTCCGTTCCCGGCTTCCAGCCTGGATTATCTGGCTGGCATGGCGAGGCCTGCCGAAAAACGACCGCCCCGCCCTGGTCAGCACCTTTCACGGTATGTATTCCGTTAATGCCTACAGTGCCATTATGGCAAAACCACGGCACCTGATCGCCATTTCCCATTGCGTGGAACAGTACATACTGAATAACTACAAAGTCGACCCCGGGCGCATTACCGTTATCCAGCGGGGTGTGGATACCCGAGCCTTTTCCCCGGCACCTCCCGACCCGGCCTGGCTCGAACAGCTTTATTCTGACCAGCCCCGGCTGCAGGGCAAGAAGCTGATCCTGATGCCCGGGCGGCTAACCCGCTGGAAAGGACAGCGGGCGTTCCTGACCATGATGGCGGATCTGATCCGGCGTGAGCCCGGAGTACACGGCGTTGTCGTCGGCGGCGCGGAGAAAAACAAGGAAGGTTACCTGGCCGAACTGAAAAAACAGGCCGGAAAGCTCGGCATTGAGCAGCATATCACCTTCACCGGCCACCGCTCGGACATCGTAGAGTTTTATCGCCTGGCCGATGTGGTCTGCCATATGTCGAGCAAACCCGAGCCTTTCGGCCGCACCCTAACCGAGGCCCTCGCCGTGGGCACGCCGGTCGTTGCTTTCGACCGTGGCGGGGCGGCGGAATCGCTGTCCGCCTGTTTTCCCGAAGGACTGGTACCACCGGATGACCTGACCGCTTTTGCAGCGAGGGTGCGCGAGCAGTTGAACCAGCATCCGCGGATTGTCATTCATCCGGAATTCCAGCTGGAGCACCAGGTACAGGCAACGGTTGAAGTCTATCACAGAGCTATAGCCTGCAATTGAAGACCCCGACTGCACTGACTGGTATGATAGGCGCTTTGTCAGTCAAGAGACCCGCCGGACATGCGAGTACTTCACATTGCCTACCAGCAACTGCGCCGTTATGGCCAGACCAGGGTAAGCTGGGCCCAGAAGCTGACCAACGGCCTGATCAAAAACGATCACTATGTCTCCGTCTTCAGTGATCGGGATGTAGCAGCCTTCGAGGCGCCGCTGGGTATTCGCGATCTGGGCAGGAACAAAGCCAACCGCAGGCTGCTGGAAACCGTGGAAGCCGTTGAGCCGGACCTGGTGATCGCGGGCCACTGCGATATCATCAGCAACGAAACCCTGATGGAAATCCGTAATCGCCACCCTGCGGTCACCATCGCCCACTGCAACAATGACCCGCTGTTCGTGCCGGATAATGTCGAACGGATCAAGCACCGTGCCTCGGTGGTCGATGCCATCTTTGTTTCCACCGGGCGCCGGGAACTGAACATCTTCGAGGGCCCGGGCACCCGGGTGTACCACATGCCCAACCCCGTGGACCCGGCCATTGAGTGCATGAACAATGCCGAACGCACCGACCTGGATATCGACCTGCTGTTCTGCAGCAACAGCACCAACTTCACCAAGCGCCTGGAACTGGTCAAATGGCTCAGGGACGAGCTGGGCGACGAGCTGAACTTCAAAACCTTCGGCAGCTTTGGTGACCCGCCTGTGTGGGGACGGGACTACGACCGGGCGCTGGCACGGACCCGCATGGGTCTCAACCTGAATCGTCAGGAAGGTCACTACTGGTATTCCTCGGCCCGCATGGCCCAGCTCGCCGGCAACGGCATCCTGCAATTCACCCACAGCGGCCCACGGTTTGATGAACTCCTGCCACCGGAAAGCATTGTCTACTTCAACGACCGCGACGACCTGCTGGCCAGAATCCGGGAATTCCACCACGACGACGCCAAGCGTCGGCTGTGGGCCTCCCGCGCCAGAGCATTCTTCCATGCCGAAATCAATTCCCGGCTTTACGCCCAGTACATTGTTGAAGCATCCCTGATGCAGCCCTTCTCACACGACTATGTCTGGGCCCGGGACATTAACCTGGATGGCAGTTTGAAATGACCCTGGTTCTGACTGGCCACAAGCCCTTTGCCCAGGGCGGGAACCGACTGTGTTTTGTGCACCCCGAAGCACCGGACCGCTGCATCAAGGTCCGGCGCCCCGACTTCAGCCTGGAGGATTTGCGGCGGTCGAAAGGCTTTCCAAAAAACCTGCGGCCACTGAAGAGCTTTGATGACAATCTCGAGGAGTGGCACGTCATCAACACCATCGCCGGACGGGTGGGCGCCAGGGCCTTTGAGCACATTTACCGCTGTTTCGGCTTTGTCGAGACCGACCTGGGGCCCGGGCTGGAATGCGAATTGATTCGGGATGCCTCGGGCCTGATTTCGCTATCGCTCAAACAGTATCTGTGGGAAAACGGATGTCCGGAGTCATGCCAGCGTGCGCTGGCCGATCTCAAGGCCTTCTGGCTGCGCTACCGGATACCGTCACGCCGGTTGCTCACCCACAACATCGTGGTTCAGCAGTCCTCCGGTGGCGAGGTGCAACGACTGGTCGTCATCGATGGCCTGGGGGGGCCGAACCTGCTGCCCTGGCACTGGCACCCCGGGCCCTTGCAGGAGAGGCGGATTCGCACCCGCCTTCGGTATCTGGACGAAAAAATTCAGGAGGCGCTGGACAAACGGGCTGACAACATAGCCCCAAGCTCCGTTGGCATGCTGAAACACCGCAATGCCACCCCCCACCAGGGTCTGCCCGGGGAAGGCGGCGTGCATTCTCAGGACAAAGGCTAGATTTTCATGCGATTGATGCAAATTCTGCTGTCCCAATCCGAAGCGGGTGCCGAAACCTATTTCGAAAAGGTCGCATCGGCCATGGCCGAAGACAGCTCAATTACCCAGAAAGTGATCATTGAAAGCCTGCCCTCGAGAGAGCAGCGCCTGAGCCAGGCCGGCGTCGACTACTGCACACTTCCCATGGGCAGGCTGACCAAGCCACTGCTGTATGACTACACGCTGAAAAAAGCCGTGCGCGACTTTGCCCCCGACCTCATCGTCACCTGGGTAAACCGCGCCTCCCGGAAATGCCCGGAAACACGTGCGGTGGTCGTTGGCCGGCTGGGCGGCTACTACGACCTCAAGAACTACCGCAAATGCGACCACCTGATCGTGAATACCGAAGACCTTGTCCGTCACGTCGTGGAACAGGGCTGGCCCCGCGACCGCGTGAGCATGATCAGTAACTTCGGGGAACTGCCCGCGTCACTGAATGTGCCCACCCCGATCCCCGAGATCCCCCGGCATCATACGGTACTGCTGACGCTGGGGCGGCTGCATGAAAAGAAGGCGCAGGACACCCTGATCCGGGCCCTGCCCGACGTTCCCGACGCAACCCTGCTGATCGCGGGTACCGGTGATCTGCGGGAGCAACTCGAACAGCTCGCCCACCAGTGCGGGGTGGCGGATCGCGTCAGGTTTCTCGGGTTGCGCAAGGACATCCTCAATCTGTTCGGGCTTGCCGACATCTGCGTGTTTCCTTCGCGTTTCGAGCCCCTGGGCAATGTCATCCTCGAGTCCTGGGCCACCCGAACCCCCATCGTCGCGGCGGCCAGCCAGGGCCCGTCATGGCTCATTACCAATGAACAGAACGGGTTGCTGTTCGAGGTTGACTCCCCTGAGAGCTGCGCCCGGGCAATCAACAGGCTCATCGAAAACCCCGCAATGGCCAGGCGGCTCGCCGAGAATGGCTACGAGACCTTCCGGCAGAAGTTTTCAAAGGAGGTCATCATCAACCAGTACAAAAACCTTTTCGGGCAGCTCGTTGCACAGGGCAAGGGGCAGGACACAGCACGGGCTCCGTCATGATGGAACATCTTCGCGTAGCCCAGGTACTGGCCGGTGCCGCCCGCGGCGGGGCGGAAAACTTCTTCGTGCGCCTGGTCAAGGGCCTCCAGGCCACCGGGCAGCTGGAACAGCACGCATTCGTCCGTGCCCATGCCCATCGCATGGATGCCCTGGAAGGGGGAGGTGTGCCCGTCTCCGGGTTCCGTTTCGGTGGCCGGCTCGACCTGCCCGGCCGGCTTCGCTTCCGGCACGCCCTGCGACAATTTCAGCCGGACATCGTGATGACATGGATGAACCGGGCCAGCCTCATGACACCGCCTGGCGACTACACCCTGATCAGCCGCCTGGGTCACTATTACAACCTGAAATACTACCGGCACGCCGACTACTGGGTCGGCATTTCCCGCGGCATCTGTGACCACCTCATCCAGGGCGGCATGCCCGCCGACCGGGTATTTCACATCCCCAACTTCGCCGATGAAACCCCGGTTGAACCCTTGCCACGGGCCAGTTTCGACACCCCGGCCGACCGGCCCCTGCTTCTGGCAGCCGGCCGTCTGCATGTGAACAAAGGCTTCGATATCCTGCTCCAGGCCATGGCCGGGGTACCCGATGCCACCCTCTGGCTGGCGGGCAGCGGCCCGGAAGAACAGGCCCTCCGGCGCCAGTGCGCCGAACTGGGGCTGCAAGACCGGGTGCGCTTCCTCGGCTGGCGTAACGATGTCACACGCCTGATGCGTACCGCGGACCTGTTTGTCTGCCCGTCCCGGCACGAAGGGCTGGGTTCCATCGTCATGGAGAGCTGGGCCCACGAGTGCCCGATCATCGCCACCGCTTCACAGGGACCGGGGGAGCTGATTGATTCCGGTGAGACCGGCATCCTCACTCCGGTGGATGAGCCGGAGGCTTTGGCGCAGGCCATCCAAAGTCTGCTCGAAAACCCGGACCAGGCCCGTGCCCTGGTCGCTAACGCACG
>JAXHUV010000095.1:0-8431 GCA_034189445.1 Pseudomonadota bacterium | reverse complement strand
GCCAGGCAGATCGAGTATTGGGGAGAGATAGGGCATGCTGTTGCCGGTGACGTGAGTGCAGAAGACCTGATTGATACCTGATTTTCGCTATGGCCAGCTGTCCGGCACTACAAATAAACGGTCGGTTTCCTGCCAGAAGCCGCTGATGGAACTCTGTTCAAGTTTCGCAAACAAGAACGGAATGCTGTGGCGCTCGACGGTGTATAGCGCGGCAGTCACTGTACCGGGTGCGGGTGGCTCGCTCTGGCGCCAGGGGCCAATCCAGTGGGGCTTGTTCAATACCACCCAGCCGCGAATGTCCGCTGGCGTCACCTGCGAGAGATAACACCATTGCCCGCGCAGGTGATTGGCTGACACGTACTCGGGGGCGGTAACCTTGTTTCCGGCCGGGTAAAACAGGTATCCCGGCATGAAAATCCGGGGAGTTACAGGTTCGGTGATTGCAGCATCCGCGAGTAATGCCCGGGTTTCGGGCAGCAAGGTTCGCTGGCTTTGCAGGTGCAACATTCGGTCTGTTTTCAGATCCAGCCGGTCGCTCGCGTTGGGGCCGTACCAGAGTGTTTTCCCACTCTGCTCCGGAACCCCCAGGTAGTATTTGATGGCAATTTCGTGGTGCTCAATTTGGTCTTCAGTGCGATTGTGCACCACGAAATCCAGTTCGCCGATGGTTCGGCCGTTGGACTGGATTTGCTGGTTCTGAAGCAAAACGTCCCAGCCCAGCAGGTTTTCCAGTAATACCCGGTAAAGCCGTTCGAAGTAGAATCCGAGCCGCTTCTGAGGTGGCTCTCTCAATAGCGGTGGTGCCGTTTCGGGATTGCGGTCCCAGAACAGAAGCTGCTCTGGAACACCTTGAGGAAGATAGTGACCTGGCTCAAACGTCAGTGATGACTGCAGCAGCTGAGGTGCCCGGCACAGCCAGGCCAGGTGCCGGACTGCGGGGGTTTTCAGCGCTGGAATTTGATTGTCTGCTGTTTTTGCATCCATACCACCAGAATACCGTAAACTGTCCGCAGGGAAAGACGATCAATACTGTTTTTAAGGAGGCTGCATGCAATATCTTCACACCATGATCCGGGTGAGTAACCTGGATGAGACCCTTCATTTCTTCTGCGATCTTCTGGGAATGATTGAAATCAGTCGAAAAAGCAGCGACAAGGGCCGTTTCACCCTGGTGTTCCTGGCAGCGCCCGGAGATGAGGCCCGCGCCCGGGAAGACAGGGCTCCGATGATTGAGCTGACTTACAACTGGGACCCGGAAAAATATGCCGGCGGCCGTAATTTTGGCCATCTGGCTTATCGCGTTGACGACATTTACGCTTTGTGTAAGCACTTGCAGGCCAATGGCGTTACCATTAACCGGCCGCCGAGGGATGGCTATATGGCCTTTATCCGCAGCCCGGATAATATCTCTATCGAGCTCCTGCAAAAAGGCGAGGCGCTGCCACCGAAAGAGCCCTGGGCCAGCATGGAAAACACCGGTACCTGGTGAGGCCCGGGCGGGCCGCTGTTCAGGGCAGGAAAGTGATACAATAAATTCCCGCAACATAGCTTTCGCATCAGGATGATGCATTCAGAACAGGGAGGAGTTTGATGGACGATTGGCAAGGGTGCCTGGACCCCCAGTGCCAGACCGCTTTGTTACGAGCCCGGGAAAACGTTGAACACCGCGGTGGTTCGGTGATTACCGTTGAAGACTACCTGCTTGCCCTGCTGGATTCCGTGCCTCCCATAGCCCGCTTTCTGCGCGGTTGCGGGGTGGATATGGATGAACTCACCCGCACCATTCAATGCGAGCAACCCATCGTGACGGAAGTCGGGGGCGAAGGGCAGTTGTCGTCCCAGTTGATGTACTGGTTTGCAGCGGCCCGGGAAACCAGCGATTCGCCATGGCTTGGATGGTCGCGGCTGCTGGAGACCCTGGTTCGCCATGCGGAACGGCTGCAGGAAAAGGCCTATGTCGCGGTATTTGAGGTGGTCGCTCGCTGGCCTGAGCCAGCGGAGGGGCGGGAACCGTCGCCGACTGATGAATTCCAGAGAGCGCCCGTGGTGGTTACCGATTCCGCATGGATAGAGCTTGCGGAGGATGTTGCGATCAGCCTGGCGGCGTCTTTTTCCGCCATGATCTGGGTGCGTGGTGAGCGCGGTTCGGGCAAAACGGCCTGGCTGCAGTCGCTGCTACCAACACTGGGGCAGGATTATGTTGAGCTGGATCTTCGGGTTCTTCCAGAGCGCTCAGTGGAGGGCTGTTCCGAAGAGGGTGGTTCACGCTGGCCTGCCCTTGTACTGGACAATAGCTCGCCCGCGGATCTGATTGCACTGATGAATCTGCCCAATGGTCTGGTTTCTGAATTGCTCCTGCAATGGGCTGGACCAATCCTCCTGCTGGGTCCTGACGAGCCGGTCGATATCAGCGCGGCGGCATCGCTGCAGCATCGTCTGGGTCGGACCCTCGACATCTTTGAAATGCCGGTTTCAAGTGTGGTCCAGCGTCAGGCCATTCTGACGGCGCATCAGGCGGCCATCGAGAAACAATGGAATGTCCAGATTCCCCGCCCGGTGATCCGGTTTGCCGCTTATTGCCAAAACCATCGCGTGAGTACGCCAGGAGGAATGCTGCAATGGTTGGAGCGGGCGGCTGCACGGCTCAACCTCTTTGCCCGCCGAGGGCCGGCCGAGGCGGTGGCCCTGGCAGGGCAAGCCGACACACTGAGACGTCAGTCGCTGGTGGCGCTGGCGAGGAAGGAGCCGATCGATGAGATCGAAGCGTCGCTGGGCGAAATTCAGCTCCATCGTGTGGCAGCGGAAGTGGCCTGGCATGAGCGTAAGGCAGCCGGCACCTTGCGCCAGCTTTGTACCGAAGATTTGCGCCAGGAGTTGGAGCGCTGGGTTGCGGCGCGACCCGGTTGCCGTTTTCCGGTGGTTTGAGATTCACCTGGACTAACTGGAATTGAAAGAGGCAGCCCTTGGGCTGCCTCTTTATTGTCATTGGGCGATTCAGTCGCTCAGGGTGGACACGTTGTCGGCCTGGAGGCCTTTGTCTGCCTCCACAACATTGAAGCGAACCAGTTGGCCCTGACGCAGAACCCGGCGACCGCGGCCGCGGATCGCACGAAAGTGTACGAAAACCTCATCGCCACTGTCGCGCACAATAAAGCCAAAGCCTTTCTTGACGTTGAACCACTTGACGGTGCCTTCCTCATCGCCTTCGGGACTGCTTTCGTCGTAGCTATCACCACCACCATAATTATCATCATCATCATCATCGTCATTATAGTTCTGGCTGGGTGCCCGGTTGTTGGCCCGGGAGGTGCTGCGTTGGTTGGCCGGCTGCTTGGCTGAGAATGCAACGGCCAGAAAACCCGCAATGCCGAAAACGATCAGCGCGATAAGGTAGGCGGCAATACCACGGTTGCTTCCCAGTGCCTCAACAAATTGGCCTGCAGCGATCAGGCGAAGTGGCTCTGGTGTGAAAGACAGCAACAAGGCAAGTACCAGTGGTGCGGGGATGGCGATCAGAAGAGCAACAAGGATCGCTCTGGATGGATTACGCATTGACTGAAATTTCTCCATTCTTGTAACGCTAACGATAACAGCCGGATATCGGGTAACATCGAACATCCGGCCGGTGAAAACCGCCAGCTCCCCGGAAAACGGGAGTGCTGACGGGCAAGGGCGGCATGATACCAGATTATCCCGAGCGCTGACCAAGCAACGGGGTAAGCAGTGTCATCAATCGATACCAGAGATTCATCCAGGGGAGTGCCAATACCCAATGAGCCAGAACCATCTGGAAACCCGACTGGACGAGCTGGAAACACGGCTGGCCTTTCAGGACGATGTTATCAATACCTTGAGCGAGCAGGTGGCGAAGCAGGAAATGGACATTCGGGAGTTGTGGGAGGCCAAGCGGTTGCTGCACAAACAGCTGAAGGATGTTTCTCCGTCCAATGTCAAATCGGAGCAGGAAGAAACGCCTCCGCCTCACTACTGAAAATGGGGTCAGAAGAAAATGGGGTCAGAAGAAAAGTTCTTCTGACCCCATTTTCTTCTGACCCCATTTTCACGCCTTAGGCCAGCAGTTCGATCAGTATCTGTTCGTAGATGTCCGACAGGATGTTGAGATCCTCGGCTTTTACGCACTCATCGACTTTGTGGATGGTGGCGTTAATGGGGCCCAGTTCGACCACTTGTGCGCCGGTCGGTGCAATGAAGCGGCCATCCGAGGTGCCTCCAGAGGTTGAAAGCCCGGTGTCCCGGCCGGTCACTGTGCGTATGGCCTCCTGGCTGGCGGACACGAGGGCGCCCTTGTCGGTCAGGAAAGGCCGGCCACTCAGGTGCCACTGCAGGTCGTACTTCAGATTGTGGCGGTCCAGGACGGCCACCACCCGTTCCTCCAGGCTTTCCGCGGTGTTTTCCGTGCAGTAGCGGAAGTTGAAGTGCACCAGGCACTCACCGGGAATAATGTTACTGCCGGTGCCGGCTTCCACTCTGGTGATCTGGAAGGTGGTTGGCGGGAAGAAGTCGTTGCCGTTATCCCAGAATTCCTTTGCCAGCGCATCCAGGGCCGGAGCCACTGAGTGAACCGGGTTCTCGGCCAGATGCGGATAGGCCACATGGCCCTGCACGCCGTGTACCGTCAGGTAACCATGCAGAGAGCCCCGGCGCCCGTTCTTGATCACATCACCCACTTCATGAGTGCTGGAGGGCTCGCCAATCAGGCACCAGTCGATTTTTTCGTTCCTGGCTTCCAGGGTTTCGATGACTTTAACCGTGCCGTGCTGGGCCGGGCCCTCTTCGTCGCTGGTAATCAGCAGGGCAATGGAACCCCTGTGCCCGGGGTATTTGGCAACAAAGCGTTCGCAGGCGGTTATAAAGGCCGCCAGGCTGCCCTTCATGTCGGCGGCACCCCGGCCGTAGAGATAACCTTCCCTGATTACCGGATCAAAGGGCGGGTGCGCCCAGTTCCTCTCCCGACCGGTTGGAACCACGTCGGTATGGCCGGCAAAGGCCAGCACTGGGCCCTCGGAACCCTTTCGGGCCCAGAGGTTATCGGTATCGCCAAAACGCAGATTTTCGCCGCTGAAGCCCAGAGGCGCCAGGCGAGACATCATCAGTTCCTGGCAGCCGGCATCTTCGGGCGTGACGGACCGCCGGCGGATCAGGTCAATGGCAAGTCCGAGGGTCGGGGAATCAGTTGTTTGCATGCAGCTCTTCGTTCAGCTCGATGGCGGACTTGCTGGTTTTGCACTCCACCGCGCCGGTCTGGCTGTTGCGACGGAACAGCAGGTCTGGCTGGCTGGCCAGATCGCGGGCCTTGATAACCTCAACCAGCTCGTTGTTGTCATCCAGCAGAGCGACCTTGGTGCCAGCGGTAATGTACAGTCCGGCTTCAACCTTGCAACGGTCGCCCAGCGGGATGCCGATACCGGCGTTGGCACCAATCAGGCAGTTCTCGCCAACGGCAATAATGATGTTGCCGCCACCGGACAGGGTACCCATGGTAGAGCAGCCACCGCCCAGGTCGGAGCCCTTGCCAACCATGACACCGGCGGAAATACGGCCTTCGATCATGCTGGTGCCTTCGGTACCGGCGTTGAAGTTGATAAAGCCTTCGTGCATCACTGTGGTGCCTTCGCCCACATAGGCGCCAAGACGGACCCGTGCGGTATCGGCAATGCGAACACCTTTCGGTACCACGTAGTCGGTCATCTGGGGGAATTTATCGACGGATTTTACTTCCAGCGTGCGGCCTTCAATGCGTGCCTGGAGCTGGCGCTCGGAGAGCTCGTTCAGGTCGATCGCGCCCTCGTTGGTCCAGGCCAGGTTGGGCAGCAGGCCAAAAATACCATCCAGCTTCAGCCCATGGGGTTTCGCCATGCGATGGGAGATCAGGTGAAGCTTGAGGTAAACCTCGGGCGTGCTGCAAGCCGTGTCATCGGTTTCCAGAATAGTCACGGCGACCGGGCGTTTGCTGTTGGCGGCTTTCTCCGCCAGGGTTGCCTGATCGATTTGGCCTATCTGGCGAAGCGCGTTGGCAAGCTGGCTGAGTTGTTCGGCAGTGGCGCTGATTGCCTGGTTGCCACCCTGGTAGTCCATGGCATTGCAAATGACGTCCATCAGGGTGTTGTCAGGTGTCATGACCGGCTGCTGGTAAAAGACTTCCAGCCACTCGCCCTGATTGTTCTGGGTGCCGATACCGATACCGAATGCAAAACTCATCTGATGGTCGCTCCTGTTCTGAGTGTGGGGGCAGAAGAAAGTGGTCTTCCACCTCTGGAGTTAATGTTTGAATTTGGTTTAACTGAGGTTCAGGTCAGCCATTCAGCCCAGTGGTCCGCGCTGAATCCCACGGTTATTTTATCGCCGCGCTCGACAACAGGCCGCTTGATGACGGATGGGTTCTCCAGCATGATTTCGTGAGCACTCCGGGCGCTGATGGTATCACGAACCTCTTCGGGAAGTTTGCGCCAGGTGGTTCCGCGGCGGTTCAGCAGGGTTTCCCAGCCAACCGCCTGTTCCCAGCGGGACAACAGCTCGTCGTTCAGCCCGTCTTTCTTGAAGTCATGGAATTCGTAGTCGATTCCGTTTTGGTCCAGCCACTTTCGGGCTTTCTTCACTGTGTCACAGTTTTTGATGCCGTATAGTTTCATGGTTTTAAAGCCGTTTTGGCCACGGACACTCACGGACAGTGAATATTTTTTCGTCCGTGAGCGTCCGTGGCTAATCAATTCTGTTTAACAAACTCGACAATCCGTCGCGCCGCCTCAACGCACTCCTCCAGAGGCGCCACCAGTGCCATCCGCACCCGGTTTTTGCCCGGATTGTGGCCGTCCACGGTCCGGGACAGATAGCGTCCCGGCAGTACGTGAACATTTTGCTGGGCGGAAAGCTCCCGGGCAAAGGTTTCATCATCCATCGGGGTCTGCGGCCACAGGTAGAATCCGGCGTCCGGGAAATCCACAGCCATGACTTCCCGGAGAATTGGTACCACCGCCTCGAATTTGGCCCGATAGGCTGCCCGGTTTTCCCGCACGTGGTCCTCGTCGCTCCAGGCGGCAATGCTGGCCAGCTGGTTCTGGATGGGCATGGCGCAGCCGTGGTAGGTGCGATACTTCAGGTAGCCTTCAAGAATGCTGGCGTCGCCGGCTACGAATCCGGAGCGAAGGCCCGGCAGATTACTGCGTTTGGACAGACTGTGAAAGACCACGCAACGGGTATAGTCATCGCGGCCAATGGCGGCGCAGGTTTGCAGCAGACCTTCCGGCGGGTTGCCCTCGTCCGGATACAGTTCGGAGTAGCACTCGTCGGAGGCAACGATAAAGTCGTACTTGTCGGCCAGAGCGATCACCCTGGCCAGCGTTTCCCGGGGGATCACCGCACCACTGGGATTGCCTGGTGAGCACAGAAACAGTAGCTGACACGCCTGCCAGGTGGATTCCGGCACTGAATCAAAATCGGGAACGAAGCCGTTGGAACCGTCGCAGGGAAGGTATGCCGGGGTGGCGCCGGCCAGAAAGGCAGCACCTTCATACACCTGGTAAAACGGGTTGGGGCTGACTACTGTGGCAGGTTTGCTGGCATCCACCACCGCCTGAACCAGGGAAAAGATCGCTTCGCGGGTGCCGTTCACCGGCACGATATTGCTGGCCGGGCTGAGGCTGCCGGGAGTCAGATTGAACCGGCGCGTTGCCCAGCGGCTGATGGCGGCCCGGAGTTCGTCGGTGCCCCGGGTGGTCGGGTAATTGGCAAGCTTGTCCAGATTGCTCGCAATGACTTGTTTGACGAACTCCGGCGAGGGGTGCTTTGGCTCTCCAATACCGAGAGAAATTGGCCGGAGATGATCAGGCACGCTGATGCCGGCCTTTAGTTTGGCCAGCTTTTCAAACGGGTAGGGGTGGAGTCTGTCCAGGTTCGGGTTCATTGAATGTCGTCCAGCATTTTACAGAGATCCTGCTGCAGTGCCTGGCACACGGCCGGGTCCCGGACGGGCTCGCCGTGTTCGTCAGTCACGAAGAAAACATCCTCTACGCGCTCGCCCAGGGTGGCAATCTTGGCGTTGCTCAGGCGTACCCGATGTTCCAATAATACCTGGCCAACTCGCGCCAGCAGGCCCGGGCGGTCAGGTGTGATCACTTCCATCACGGTGCGCTGATTGATGGTGTCATTAGAGAAGGTCACTTCCGTTGGGAAGGCGAAATGTTTCAGTTGCCGTGGTGTACGCCGGTGGATGATGTCCGGATAGTCTTCCGGATCATCCAGTTCCTCGATCAGGCGCAAACGTACTCGCTCTCTGCGCGCGGGGTCGATGCCAAGGGGCTGGCCCTTTTCATCCAGCACCACGTACGAGCTGATCGAATAGGGGCCCGCGCTTGAGCTGATCCGGGCGTCCACGATGTTCAGGTTTAATTGCTCCAGTACGGCGGTAGTCGCG
>JAXHUV010000094.1:0-8517 GCA_034189445.1 Pseudomonadota bacterium | reverse complement strand
GGCAGAATTGGCTGTATTAACCATTCTCAGGGGATAAGAATGGTGCCGAGGAGAGGACTTGAACCTCCACGGGGTTGCCCCCACTAGCACCTGAAGCTAGCGTGTCTACCAATTTCACCACCTCGGCAGGTGATTTGCAGAGTCTTAGCTTATTGAAAACTAAACATTTCTGCCAAAGTTAAGGTATGCTCCTCAACCGATGGCGCGTACTTTAATAATTCCGGTCGGGGCTGTCAAACATTTTTTTGCAAAAAGAATGGCAGGTATTTGTGCCTATTCCGGGCAGGTTGATAGGCAGGAGCTCCATCCCGACGTTATACTCCATCGTAAATGAATCTAAACCGTGCCGCGTTGGCGCCGCCTCCGAACAAGGATCCGAATGGTTTCCAGGAACAAAAACGACCGGGACCCTCACGCCAGCCGTGAGGCCCAAAAATACGATAACCCTATTCAAAGCCGGGAATTTATCCTCTCGCATCTCAAGGATCGCGGGGCTCCCGCAACACATGAAACATTGTGTTCCGAGCTTGGCCAGTCTTCGGAAGAGGGCATTGAGGCCCTGCGCCGGCGCTTGATTGCCATGTGCCGGGACGGGCAGTTGATCTGTAACCGGCGTGGCGCCTACCTCCCCATTGAAGAAGCCGACCTGGTTACCGGTCGGGTAATTGGCCATAAAGACGGCTTTGGCTTTCTGGTGCCGGACGATGGCGGCTCCGATCTGTTCCTGACCGCCCGGCAGATGCGCCAGGTGTTCCATGGTGACCGGGTTGCCGCCCGGGTAGACCGGGTTGATGATCGCGGGCGTCGGGAAGGTGTCATTGTCGAGGTGCTGGAACACCGCACTCAGCAGACCGTGGGGCGCTTCTTCAAGGAAAGCGGTATTGCTTTTGTTGTGCCCGAGAATGCCCGCATCAACCATGAAGTTCTGGTGCCAGAGGAACACGCCGGCGAAGCCTATCACGGCCAGTACGTGGTGGTGGAAATTCTTCGTCAGCCCACGATCCGCACCCAGCCAACGGGCAGGGTGATCGAGATTCTCGGTGAGCACATGGCGCCGGGAATGGAAATTGATGTTGCCATCCGGTCCTACGACATTCCCCACAGTTGGCCGCCAGCCGTGGGCGAGCAGGCGGCATCAATTCCTGCCGAGGTTGCCGAAAAAGATAAAGCCAACCGCGTTGATATCCGCAACATGCGGCTGGTGACCATCGACGATGAAAGCGCCCGGGATTTCGACGACGCCATCTATTGTGAGCCCCGTTCCCGTGGTGGCTACCGTCTGGTGGTGGCGATTGCCGATGTGTCCCACTATGTGCGCCCGGGCTCTCCGCTGGATGAAGAGGCCATTCGCCGGGGCAATTCGGTGTATTTCCCGGATCATGTGGTGCCCATGCTGCCGGAGAAGCTCTCCAATGGCCTGTGTTCCCTGAATCCGGATGTCGACCGCCTCTGCATGGTCGCCGACATGACCATCAGTGCAGCCGGTAACATCAGTGGTTACACCTTCTATCAGGCGGTAATGCGCAGCCATGCCCGGCTGACCTACAACAAAGTCAGTGACATGCTGGAGCGCCCGGATACCGAGCAGGGGTACCGGCTGGCTTCCCAGTACGCGGATCTTCTGCCGCACCTGCATAACCTGTACGAGCTGTACAAGCTGTTGCGTCGGGCGCGTACCGAGCGCGGCGCGATCGATTTCGAGACCACCGAAACCAAAATTGTGTTCGATGCCGAGCGCAAGATTGAGGAAATCGTTCCGGTGCAGCGCAATGATGCCCACAAGATCGTCGAAGAGTGCATGCTCTGCGCCAATGTGGCGACGGCCCGCTTCCTGAAGAAGCATCAGGTGCCGGCACTTTATCGGGTTCACGACGGCCCCTCGGAAGAGCGATTGAATGCGGTGCGCCTGTTCCTGGGTGAGCTGGGTCTGCAACTGGGCGGCGGTGACAAGCCCACGTCGGCTGATTACCAGGCGCTGCTGGCGGAAGTGGCGGACCGTCCGGACGCCAACGTCATTCAGATGGTGATGTTGCGCTCCCTGAGTCAGGCGGTTTACAGCCCCGATGAAAGCGGTCACTTCGGTCTCGGGTTTGCCAGCTACACGCACTTTACCTCGCCCATCCGCCGTTATCCGGATTTGATCGTGCATCGGGCCATCAAGTCCCGTGTTCACAATCCGGAGGTCAACAAAGACGTTGTGACGCCGCCGGCGCCGGATCCGGAGCTGGCCGAATACCCCTATGATCATGCCCGCATGGTAGAACTGGGTGAGCACGCCTCCATGACTGAGCGCAGGGCGGATGATGCCACCCGGGATGTCATGGCCTGGCTCAAGTGTGAGTTCCTCAAGGACCACGAAGGTGAGGAGTACGACGGCGTTATTGCTGCCGTGGTGCCATTTGGTTTCTTTGTGCAGCTGGCGGGCATTTACATTGACGGGCTCGTTCATGTTTCCACACTCAATGGCGACTACTTCCACCACGACGCGGCCAAGCATCGACTGATCGGTGAACGCACGGCAGTGAGCTTCCGTCTGGGGGACGAGGTGCGTGTCCGGGTGGTACGGGTTGGTCTGGAAGATCGCAAGATCGATCTGGAGCTGATTAGCGCCCCGAAACGGCGCCAGGCCGACCGGGACGCCCTGGATGTTTCCAAGCGCGAGAGTCGTGGAAAAGGCGGCAAGCGCAACGAGCGGAGTCGGGGTGGCAAGAAGGGCAATGGCTCTGGCGACCGGGGCAAAGCAAAGTCGGATTCCGCGAAGCCAGGAAAAGCCGGAAAAAGCGGAAAACCCGGCAGTGCCAAAGGCCAACTGGTTGCCGATGCGGCCCGCGAAGCGTCGAAGAAAAAATCCGGCAAAGGGTCTGGCAAGTCTTCCGCCGGCGCCAAACAGCGCAAGCCCAGAAAATCAGATAAGTAACAGGAAGCCAGATCAGTGTCCGGAGAGTTTGTGTTTGGCTGGCACGCGGTTGAGGCTGTTCTCAAACGTGAGCCTGAGCGGTTGCAGCAGGTCTGGATTCAGACCGGCAGGCAGGATAAGCGGGTCAAGAGCATTACCGATGCTCTGGATAACCTGGGTGTGCGCTGGAAGGTTGTGCACCGCAGGGAGCTCGACGAGCGGGTTTCCGGAGTGCACCAGGGCATTGTCGCGGCGGTCAGTGAAAGCAGGGAATGGACGGAAGATGATCTGCTGGCGCAGTTGGCGGGCAGTGATAAGTCCGCGTTCCTGCTTGTGCTTGATGGTGTCACCGATCCTCACAATCTTGGCGCTTGCATGCGCACGGCTGATGCAGTAGGTGTCCAGGCTGTGATTGTGCCCAAGGACAAGTCGGCTTCGCTGACACCGGTTGCCCGTAAGGTGGCCTGTGGTGCCGCGGAGACGGTGCCGTTCGTGCGGGTTACCAATCTTGCCCGTTTTCTGCGTGGTTTGCAGGATCAGGGTATCTGGCTGATCGGCACCGCCGGTGAGGCGGACGCAACGCTTTACCAGGCCGATTTCAAGGGGCCGGTGGCTCTGGTGATGGGGGCTGAGGGCAAGGGGATGCGCCGACTGACCCGGGAACACTGCGACCAACTGATCAATATCCCCATGCTGGGCCATGTGGACAGTCTCAACGTGTCCGTGGCTACGGGTGTTTGCCTATACGAAGCCCTGCGTCAACGGCTTGGTTAACCCTTGCACACAAGGCCTTCCCCGCCTAGAATACGTGACCCCTTTTCGAAGGGGCGGTTTTGTATTGCCTGAATGATGGCAGTGCAAGGCCTCGCTTTTGATCAAGCCTTTCTTGCAAGGCCTTATTGATAAAGCAAAAAGAAACCGGCAGCTCAGGCTGTCAACTCCTTGCTTTCATGTTTGTCGGTCGCGAATTCTTCACCCTGGCTGGCAAAAAAAGGAAGCTGTTTAAACCGTAGGGAGAATTCATGCGTCACTACGAAATCGTTTTTATGGTACATCCGGATCAGAGCGAGCAGGTGCCCGCGATGATCGAGCGTTATACTGGCGTCATCACTGAAGATGGCGGCAAGGTACATCGCCTGGAAGATTGGGGCCGTCGTCATCTGGCATACCCGATCAACAAGATTCACAAAGCTCACTACGTACTGATGAACGTTGAATGTTCACAAGCCGCGATGGACGAGCTGACTCACAACTTCCGTTTCAACGATGCCATCATCCGCGACATGATCCTTCGCCGCGATGGTGCGGATATAGATCTGTCCCCGATGAAAGCTTCCGAGTCCCGTGAAGACCGTCGTGGCGGCGATGATCGCCCGCGTCGTTCAGCCGAATCCGACGAACCACGTCAGCGTGCTGAAACCCAGGACGAAGAAGAGTAATTAACCGGAGTTTAGGAGTTAAGTTATGGCTCGTTTTTTCAGACGTCGTAAGTTCTGCCGCTTCACGGCAGAGGGTGTTAAGGAGATCGATTACAAGGATCTGGACACCCTGAAAGGTTACATCACTGAAACCGGCAAAATCGTGCCCAGCCGCATCACCGGCACCAAGGCACGTTATCAGCGTCAGCTGGCTACCGCTATCAAGCGTGCCCGCTACCTGGCACTACTGCCGTACTCGGACAGCCACGATAACTAAGTAACAGAAACAAAGGACTTGGGACCATGCGTGCACTGGCACAGTATGTAATGCGCGGTCCCCTCCAGGCCGGCGGGGTAGCGGCAATCACAACTGCCGTACCCTTGTTGTTCTGGATTGGCGCAGCCGTTGTCGGCCTGGTTATTCTCAGGCTTGGCATCGGTCAGGGGCTCAACATCGGGCTCTGGGCATTACTTCCGGCGCTTGGCTGGAGCATTTTCGGGCAGGACCCGACGGCTCTGGCTGTGTTGCTCCAGGTTATGCTCATGGCGTCACTGATCAGAACCACGCTGTCCTGGGAAAAAGCTCTGCTTGCGGGAAGTTTTCTCGCAATCGTCACAGGCCTGATGTTGCCTGTGGTCTACCCGGGGCTGCTGGATGATCTGGTCCAGGCGGGGGTGAGTTTTTACCAACAGTACAATGCCGAAGTTGCGCAGAGTCTCGGCGATGACCTCGATAGGGTAATCCGGGACACGATGAACGCGAGCATGGCAGGCACCTACCTGGCAACGGGTGTGGGCATGACCATGCTGGCGCGGGCCTGGCAGGCGGGGCTTTATAATCCCGGCGGATTCCGCAAGGAATTTCATGCCCTGCGCCTTTCACCGCCAATTGCGGTGCTATGCGTGGTGACCATGGTGGTTGGCCCCTTCCTGGGGCTGAACTCCATGCTGCTGGCCTGGGCTGCGGGAACCCCGTTGTTCCTGGCGAGTCTGGCACTGGTTCACGGTGTTGTTGGGTTGAAAAAGCTCAGTGGGAACTGGTTGGCGCTGTTTTATGTCGCGCTGACCCTATTGGGCCCAAGTCTGATGATTCTGTTAGTGGTTCTGGCTTTTGTGGATAGCTGGCTGGATATCCGGCGGCGTATAAGCCCCGCCGGGCCGGCTGAATAAAGCACGAAGAGGTTAACGAGATGGACGTTATTCTGCTCGAGAAAGTTGCAAACCTTGGCTCCCTGGGTGACAAGGTAAAGGTTAAGGCCGGTTACGGTCGTAATTTCCTGCTTCCGTATGGCAAGGCTGTATCTGCCACTGAAGCAAATCTGAAGGCGTTTGAAGAACGTCGTGCCGAGCTTGAAAAAGTGGCTGCCGACAAGATGTCTGCTGCCCAGGCTCGCGCCGAGGCTCTCGAAGGTGCTGCTTTCACTATCAGTTCCAAGGCTGGTGAAGAAGGCAAGCTGTTCGGCTCTATCGGTGTACGCGACATTGCTGACACGATCACTGCCGGTGGCACTGAAGTCGAGAAAAGCGAAGTTCGTCTGCCGGAAGGCCCGATCCGGGCGACAGGCGAGTACGAGATCGAGCTTCAACTGCATTCCGACGTTGAAGTCACCATCAAGCTGGCGGTGGTTGCCGAGTAAGCCGGTTTCTCTGAAAACGGCGTCGGGGTTGCCCCGGCTCTGGTAATACCCTGGTGGCCGTCGCTGCCTCTCCGGAGGCCGGGCGCTGGCCAACCTGACAGGCCCGAACCGCACTTGCGGCTTTCGGGCCTGTTGCTTTCTGGTATGCTGTCAAGTCCTTGTAACCCCCTCCCATTGCTGCGCCAGGTTGCTTAAACTGTCGTGGTTATGATGTTCAACTGAAGATGTGTTCATGGCCAAGCCCAATCTGAAACCCGCGAGTACCGACCTGGAAACCAGTCGTATCAAGGTTCCCCCCCATTCCGTGGAAGCAGAGCAGGCGGTATTGGGCGGCCTGATGCTGGATAACCGCCGGTTTGACGATATTTCCGAGGTTATTTCGGCCGCCGATTTCTATCGGCAGGACCACCGCCTGATCTTTGGTGCCGTGGAACGCCTTGCCGGTGAGAACGAGCCGCTGGATGTGGTGACCCTGGCTGAATTCCTGGAGCGGGCCGGCGATATTGAAGATGCCGGTGGTTTGTCCTATCTGGCGGAATTGGCCGAGAAAACCCCCGGTGCCGCAAACATCCGCGCCTACGCCGATATCGTCCGCGAACGGTCCATTCTGCGACAGCTGGTGGAGGTGTCAGGCAAGATTTCCGATTCGGCTTTTAATCCGCTCGGCCGGAACAGTAATGAAATTCTCGACGAAGCCGAGCGGAGTGTCTTCCAGATTGCCGAAGCGCGGGTCAAGGAAGGCTCCGGCCCGCAGGCAATCAACCCCATTCTGGCCAAGACCCTGAGTCGGATCGAGGAGCTGTTTGAGTCTGGCGAGCAGACCACCGGTCTGACCACGGGCTTCAAGGATCTGGACGAGAAGACCTCGGGCATGCAGCCCTCGGACCTGATTGTTGTGGCGGGTCGCCCCTCCATGGGTAAGACGACTTTCGCCATGAATATTGTCGAGAACGCGCTGATCAGCACCGGCACGCCGGTTCTGGTGTTCAGTATGGAGATGCCGGCGGATGCCCTCGCCATGCGTATGCTCTCATCCCTCGGGCGTATTGATCAGACCAAGGTTCGCGGCGGCAAGCTGGAAGAGGACGACTGGCCCCGACTAACGTCGGCGGTAAGCCTGCTCAAGGACAAACCGCTTTATATCGACGATACACCGGGCCTGAGCCCCACCGAAATGCGTTCCCGGGCCCGGCGTATCGCCCGGGAGAACGACGGCAAGATCGGCTTGATCATGGTCGACTACCTGCAGCTGATGCGGGTGCCCGGAAACACCGAAGGCCGGACCGCCGAAATCTCGGAAATCTCCCGGTCTCTCAAGGGGCTTGCCAAAGAGCTGAGCTGCCCGGTGATGGCGCTTTCCCAGCTCAACCGGAGCCTCGAGCAGCGGCCCAACAAGCGCCCGGTCAACTCGGATCTGCGGGAATCCGGTGCCATTGAGCAGGACGCCGACGTCGTCATGTTCGTCTATCGGGATGAAGTTTATAATGAGGATACCCCGGACAAGGGTATTGCCGAGATCATCATTGGCAAGCAGCGGAACGGTCCCATCGGCACTATCCGTCTGGCATTTATCGGCAAGTATACCAAATTCGAGGATCTGGCCCACGGCGACTACAGCGATTACGGCGGGGAGTATTGATGCCCCGCAGCACCGTTGCCAGAATAGATCTCGACGCCCTTCGCCGGAACTTCCAGACTGCCCGAAGCCGGGCCGGCGGAGCGCGGGTGATGGCCGTGGTCAAGGCCGATGGTTATGGCCATGGTATCGGGCCGGTGGCCTCGGCCCTGGACAGCCTGGCATCAAAGTTCGCGGTGGCCTGTCTCGAAGAGGCGCGGGCCATTCGGGAAACCAGCCTGGCACAACCAGTGGTCCTGCTGCAGGGCGTGCATGCCGGGGCGGATATTGATGCGTGCGTCCGACTCGGGTTTGAACCGGTTTTTCACAGTTTCCGGCAACTGGCCTGGCTGGAGCGCCTGGAAGCACGGCCGGCGTTCTGGCTCAAACTGAACACCGGTATGAACCGCCTCGGCTTTAATCCGGACGGGCTGGCCGGAGTCATGAGCCAGCTCAAGGCCATGAACGCTGATCAGGAACTGCTGGGTTTTCTGACTCATTTCGCCTGCGCCGACGATCCCGGTAGCACCAGGACGGCGCAGCAGACATCGGTGTTTGAACAGGCCACCTCGGCTTTCCCGGGGTTGATGAAAAGCGTTGCCAATTCGGCGGCCCATTTTCTTCCGGGCCAGCCGATGTTTGACTGGAGTCGGCCGGGCATCATGTTGTATGGCGGTTCGCCAATGATGGGCAAGACAGGCCCGGAGCTTGGCCTGGAGCCAGTGATGTCGCTGGAGGCGCCATTGATCAGTACCCGCATGGTGCCAGCGGGAGAGTCTGTTGGTTACGGTGCCAGTTGGGTTGCCGACCGTGACACCCGAATGGGCATGGTGGCGATTGGTTACGGTGATGGTTACCCCCGGCATGCCGGAACCAACACACCCGCCGCCATTAATGGCCAGCGGATCCGGCTCATCGGCCAGCATGTCCATGGAAACCCGGCCGATGAGC
>JAXHUV010000093.1:0-8731 GCA_034189445.1 Pseudomonadota bacterium | reverse complement strand
GTCTGTCTGCGCAAGGTTGCTGGCCAAGGCGGTGGATGAGGTTTACCTTGCCGCGCCGGAACCGGCCAAACTGCTCGCGCTCAAGGAAAGTATCGAACAGGAAACGCCGGGGGCCATCGTCCATGTTGCCGGTTCCGCCGAACGCGATCTGGCGGACATGGATATGATCGTGACCGCCACTTCCGGTGCCGGCAAACGTATCCTGGACATTATGAAGGTGAAGCCGGGTTGTGTGATCACCGACGTGGCCCGGCCCCTGGACATTCCGGCGGAAGACGTCGCGAAACGCCCGGATGTGCTGGTGATTGAATCCGGCGAGATCCAGTTGCCGGGCGAGGTACACATGAAAGACATCGGGCTGCCCAAAGGCATCGTCTATGCCTGCCTGGCGGAAACCATTGTGCTGGCCCTGGAGGCCCGCTTTGAGAACTTTACTCTGGGCCGGAACATCGAATGGGAGAAGGTGCGGGAGGTCTACAAACTGGGCCTGAAGCATGGCATGAAGCTGGCCGCCATCTCCGGGGTGAACGGTGTGTTCACCGAGGAGGACTTCGAACGGGTTCGGGTTCTGGCGGCCAGCGATGAATATCAGGCAGAGGGATCAAGCATGCCGGCGTAGCCCCCATGCCGCTGCGCGAGCCGCATGGAGCTTCCGGTAGCTCTCGATCAAGCGCTGATGCTTCTCCAGCCCGTCCAGTTGCATGTTGGTCGGTTCCAGACCATGGAAACGAACGCTGCCATTCACCGAGCCGACAACCGATTCCATGGTTTTCCCCCCGAACATGCGGGTGAAGTTGGTAATGTAATCGGCCAGTTCCATCCCGTCATCGAGGGTAACTTCCAGTACTGCGTACATGGCGCGGTAGAACAGGCCACGTTCGACGGTGTTGTCGTTGAACTGCAGGAACATGTCGACGAACTCCAGGGCTTCCTCGTGCCACTGCAGGGCAAGGCAGATGAGGATTTTTAGCTCCAGGATGGTGAGCTGGCCCCAGATGGTGTTTTCATCGAACTCCACACCGATCAGGGTGATGATCGTCATGTAGTTGTCCAGTTGACTGGCCTCCAGGCGTTCCACCAGATCAGCCAGCTGTTCGTCGTCCAGACGGTGCAGATTGAGGATGTCTTCCCGATAGTCCAGCGCCATGTTGGTGTTATCCATGATCAGGTCTTCCACCGGATACACCTCGGAATAGCCCGGAACCAGGATCCGGCAGACCGGCGCGCCCAGTTCTTCGTGGACGGCGACGTACACTTCCTTGCCCAACTCCCGAAGAATGCCGAACAGGCACTCGGCTTCCTCGGCGTTGGTGCCGGAGAAATCCCATTCAACGAAATCGTGATCGGATTTGGCGCTGAAGAAGCGCCAGGATACGACGCCGGTGGAGTCGATGAAGTGCTCCACGAAATTGTTCGGCTCGGTAACCGCCAGACTGTTGAAAGTCGGTGCCGGTACATCGTTCAGGCCTTCGAAGCTGCGCCCCTGTAGCAGCTCGGTCAGGCTCCGCTCAAGGGCCACCTCGAAGCTCGGGTGAGCGCCGAAGGAGGCGAACACGCCCCCGGTTCGCGGGTTCATCAGGGTAACGCACATCACCGGGAACTGGCCGCCCAGGGAGGCATCTTTCACCAGGGTCGGGAAGCCCTGGGCCTCAAGGGCTTCAATGCCTTCCAGAATGTCGGGGTATTTTGCCAGCACCTCCCGGGGCACGTCCGGCAGGGCAATTTCCTCTTCGATGATCTGTTTCTTCACCGCCCGCTCGAAGATTTCCGAGAGACACTGCACTTCCGCTTCATTCAGTGTGTTACCGGCACTCATGCCGTTGCTCAGGAACAGGTTCTCGATCAGGTTTGAAGGGAAATAGACCACTTCCCCGTCTGATTTTCGCTCAAAGGGCAGGGACACGATGCCCCGGTCGGTTCTGCCGGAATTGGTGTCGATCAGGTTGGAGCCGCCCAGCTCGCCGTCCGGGTTGTAGATGGCCAGGCAGTGGTCATCCAGAATGCCTTCTGGCAGCTCGTCGTTGGGGCCGGGCCTGAACCACTTTTCGTTTGGATAGTGGACGAACTCGCTGTTGGCGATTTCCTCGCCAAGGAACTGGTCATTGTAGAAAAAGTTGCAGCTGAGCCGCTCGATGAACTCACCCAGGGCCGAACACAGGGCGCTTTCCTTGGTGGCACCCTTGCCATTGGTGAAGCACATGGGGGAGGCAGCGTCGCGAATATGCAGGGACCACACGTGCGGCACGATGTTGCGCCAGGAGGCAATCTCGATCTTCATGCCCAGCTCTTCGAGAATGCCGGTCATGTTGGCGATGGTCTGCTCCAGGGGCAGGTCCTTGCCTTCGATAAAGGTCTGGGTGCCGCCTTCCGGCTGGGCCATCAGCAGTGCCTGGGCGTCGGCGTCCAGATTCTCGACGGTTTCAATCTCGAAGCTGGGGCCGGTCTGGACCACCTTTTTCACGGTGCAGCGATCAATGGAGCGTAGAATACCCTGCCGGTCCTTATCGGAAATATCTTCCGGCAGCTCGACAGAGATCCTGAAGATTTGGTTGTAGCGGTTCTCCGGGTCCACGATGTTGTTCTGGGACAGGCGGATGTTCTCGGTGGGAATGTCCCGCGCCAGACAGTAAACCCGGACAAAATAGGCTGCACACAGGGCAGAGGAAGCCAGGAAGTAATCAAACGGGCTGGGCGCCGAGCCGTCGCCTTTGTAGCGGACAGGCTGATCCGTTACCACTGTGAAGTCATCAAACCTGGCTTCAAGCCTGAGATTTTCGAGAAAGTTGACGTTGATTTCCATTACAAGGAATCCTGGATCGGAGAATTTGGCGCGCCGAGGCTTTTAATGGCGGCCATTATCCAGTTTTTGCAGGCGTTCGTCTTGGTCGGTCTTCTACGGATGATTCAAGGCCTGTTCGACCGCCTGGGCAGCGTGAATCTCCGTTGTGTCGTAGAGCGGAATGGGGGTATCGACAGAGCGGCCCCGGACAGAATGTCGGCAGTAGCCGGCCAATCACCTTTGTGTTGCAGCGCTTCGATCTCGGCGAAATCCACGCTGAAGAGCACCAGTTTCGCAGCCATGCTGCCCATAATATTGCTCATGGCCAGATCCGGCCTTGAATCCATGGCCGCGCTGAGCGTGGCGGCGAAGTCGGGTAGTGATGTTACTCCCGCCAACAGAAAGATGCCGAACAATGCCTCTCCCAGACCTGTGCGATCAGCCAGTTCATCGGCCACCCGCGCAAGTCGGCTGCCGGCTGTCACAATCACCAGGGCGCCAACGATAAAAGCAACAGTTCCGATTGTCAGTGATGAAAACACACGAAGCCTCTGCCCGCGAGGGTTTGCTTCACTATAGCTCTCCCGGTATTGCTGAGCACAACCTCGCTTTGTCTCGTTTTATCCTCCTTTAACATATCACTTACCCCATCAGGCACTCGCCGGAGGTCTGTTTCTGGACGTTGCCCGTAGTCCTTGTAACCGGAATAAAAAAACTTATCCGATTGATACCACACTGCCCGCTTTGCCACCCTTGCCGGAAACCGGCGTGCCGGCGCAGCTTGTTCAGCGTCGGCCCGATCTCCGGCAGGCCTGGCGTCTGGTACAGGCTGCTAGAAGGTTGCTGAGGTTGCGGGTTGAAATAGTGCTCGGAGCGCCTTGATATTCGTCTTCATTTTCTTGCCGATGTCTAACTCCACCACTTCAGAATCATCGGGCGGACCGTCAGCCCGTGGATGATAATCGAGAGGACGATAACAACCAGAGTAATGTGAATGAACTCCACAGAAAGGTCTTCAGGCAGGCCAAAGACGATGGCGAACATCAGGTAGTAGATCGAGCCGATGCCGCGTACGCCGAACCAGCCCACCAGCATCTGTAACCTGAACGGGGTACCTGAGCCAAGCAGACCGAGGAAAACACTGACCGGTCGGACCACTAAAAACAGGAAAAGTGCCAGGCCCACGGCTCTGAAGCTCCAGGAATTCACAAACAGCATCCCACCCAGCAAAAGAACAAGGGCCAGTTCTGACAGCCGCTCAAGGGATTCCTTGAAAATCAGTGAGCCGTCAGATACCTGTGGGCTCAGCTGTGGCTGTGGTCTGCCTCTTGGATCCGGGAGTACCGATAGCGGATCAGCGGTATCACCAGGAGCGTTTATACCCGCCTGCCTGAGCTCTGATTGCCGAAGGGAAATGGCCGCGACGAAAACCGCCAGAAACCCCCAGGCTTCCAACACCAGGCACATGCCGTAAACCACACCGATCAGACCGAGACCAAGAAAATCGTCCAGCAAGGGGCGCTCACTGTCCAGGCTGCGCTGCTTCTGCACAACTTGCGCCAATACATGCCCCATCACCAGACCCACCACCAGGGCAGACAGGGTTGACCATAGAACGTCCTTGAGTACCCAGGCACCCAGCAGTTCAAAACTTGCCGGTGTGCTGATCAGCGCCAGCCCCAGCATCACAAATGGGAACGCACTGCCGTCATTCATGCCGGCTTCACTGGTCAGCGTGAATCGCAAAGGGTCTTTATCGCCCACATGCCGAACCTGAACCTCGGTAGCCAGAACCGGGTCGGTAGGCGCGAGAATGGCACCCAGCAGGATAGCCGCTCCCAGAGGCAGGCCAAGCACGTAATAACCAAAAACCGCTGTCAGCGCGACACTGATCGTCATGGACACAAGGGCCAGCCGGATGGGAGCCTTCCATTTCTGCCAAAGAAAGGGCACCGGCATTTTCATGCCTGCAATAAACAGCGACAGCAGTACCGCAACTTCGGCCAGCACCTCCAGGAAATGCGCCTGTTTCAGCGGGTTGAAATGAAAGGCACCAAACACCGTCGGTCCCAGGGCAATGCCTACTGCCAGGTAGACCAGAGTTGGTGTCAGATGGAATCGTTGCAAAACGGATAGCTGCAGTCCGATCATGATCAACAGACTTCCAATCAGAACAAACCAGATGGCAATGTTCACGGTGGCTCTCCAATGCGGCCCATGCGGGCGCCCAATGTGACAGACTATTGCTGCAACAACATGGAAGGACAAATACTTACGCCAGACATGAAACCGGGGCTGGCTCTATAATAATGAAATCCATACTCACTATCGGGCGCTTGCGCCAGGGAAGACTGCCATGAGCAACGTGCTGCAATCGGTGACGCAAAGCTGTGAATCCATTGATACACCCTGCGACGCCATTGAAATCATACTGACCCCAAGGGTGGCGGATCTGGGCGGATTCTCTGTACGTCGGCTGTTGCCAACCGCCAAACGGAAGATGGTCGGGCCCTGGATCTTCTTTGATGAAATGGGGCCGGCTGATTTCCCGGCGCGTCGGGAGTAGGGGATTTTCATAGGGTTTTGTTCGCCTTCTTTGCTAATTGGGAGGCGAATGATAACCAATAGCATTAAATAAACAAGAGCCGACGTTCAAATATGCGGTCAGGCTCAATCAACAGTAACCGAAAGGATTCTCGAAAGGTGGCTGTAGGGCAGCCCGCTCTCTTGGTGCCAGCGGTTAAAGGCTTCCTGGGCCAATCCGCCAGAAACTTGCCAAAACTGCCGTGCTCCCGGGCAGCATCGACAATCATCCTCGCATTCTCGGGCACGGTCTGAATCTTCTGGGCGTTTCGAACGATCCGTTCATCACCTGCCAGCTGCTCAAGTACTTCGGGTGGAACCTGTTGCCAGTAAAGCGGCACGAACCCCTCGAACGCCTCCTCAAACTTCGGCCATTTGTTCTCGATCACCCGCCAGACAAACACTGCCTTGAAGATGCACCGGGTGATTTCCGAGAGGTAACGATCATCACCGAGTGTTTCCAGTTCACCCGGTTCGGCGACTGCTGGCAGCCGTGCGCGAACCTCGTTCTCGCCGCCTTTCTGGAGGACGGCCTGTTCGTAGATGCGGGAAAAGGACATAGAGCTCTCGGAATCAATCCAGTGTGTTAAGCGATTTTCGTCGGCCAATGTGCGACAAGCCTGCAATTACAACGCTCAGTAACGCGAGGGTCGACCGCACAATCAATCGGAATACCCAGCTGCCGATGCCCAGCCGATGTCAGCTGCGGACACCTCCTCACCCGTTCGGTGCTGAATCTCCAGGTTGCGGAGGCCACTGGCGAAGAACTGGTTGAGGTTCTCCAGTACCCGTTCCGTTCGAACCCAGATAATCTCGCCCTGATCGTTAACAACAAACTGGCCCAGAAAATCATGCCCCTCTTCCTGGATGAAGCGTACGGCATACCATCCGCGCTCTTCCCGGGTCAGCTTTTCCGTCTCTGAGGTGGTTTGCTTCCCGGCAGTTCCGGTGTCGGTTTTTCGGTTCACGGTGAAAAATTCCATAGCCGCCTGGTATTTGTTGGCAAGGTCATTCATCAGTTCGATGGAGCCAATGGGTTTGCTCAGGAAATAGTGGATGGGAGGAAGAATGTTTTCGCCATAAAGCCGAAGAATTTCGCGGAATTCCGGCTCGGGGCCGAAAACAGGAAAGATCTCACGGGTCATTGCCGGGTATCGTAAATAGGCGGCGCGGGCCTTCAGGAGAAGAAGCTCGTCATCGGCCATATCCAGCAATGCGGCCTGAACTTCAAGCGGCTGCGTCTCAATACAAGGGAATTTCCGGAGAGTATCCTCCACCTGAATCCTGATCAGTCTTTCTTCAATAAGCATGGGCCGTGAGCTGACCGTCGCTACCAGCGCGATGGCCGTGGCCAGGCCCAGAATCAGGAGAAGTTTCCTCATCATCCCTCGCCCTGGATGTTCAGGTGACAGAAGTGGTTACGGTACGCATGGCCCATAAAAATCCCGGTGCAAATAAACTCAGGTGCGTTGTCGAAACTAACCTGCAGCGGGAATTATTCCAAGAATAGTTTCAAGAAGCTGGCTTTTGTACCGGGCACAGCCAGCGACTAAGCTGTTGAGAGTGGCTTGAACCGTCGCAAGGAGTTCTACGTGGGTAGAAAGCAAACGGACAGAGGCTTTGTCATCAGGGAGGCCCGGGAAGGGGACCTGCCGGAAATGGTGGGATTCCTCGCCAAGCTGGCGCTGCATGTTTCGGGTGCACCACCCCATGATCTAAAGGAAAGTGAACATAAACGGCTTCTACGAACGTTGCACTCCTCGCTGGACGATCCGAACAAACGGCTGCTTGTGGCGGAAAGTCACAGCGCGGGTCTGGTGGGAATGGGCTATGTCTACATCTGGCGCAGCCACGGTATCTGGCAGCAGTCCGGTGAAGAGGACTTCAAATCTGGATACATTGATGACGTCTGGGTGGAACCGGAATTCCGGAATCTTGGTATCTTCAAGGCTCTGCTCAGGGAGCTGGTGGCGTTTGCGGAGCAACACCACGCATCGGAATTGATCCTCGAGTATTCCGCCTCAAACAAGGAGGCCAGGGCTGCCTGGACCGGGTTGGGTTTTAAAACCACCGGCGTTCGTGCGGCTGCATTTACCTCAGCGGTGAAGCAGGCGCTCGGGTAGCGGCAATCACGAAGAAAAGGAAAGTCTCATGATCGGCGATCGCAGTGTAAATGTGTTTTACGACGAAGTGATGCTGGGGCATAACCCGGAGGTGGATCTGCCGTTCATGCCCAGCCGGGTGGAAAAGCGCGTAAGGTCGATCCTCAAGGGGCTGAAGTTCAAATGGAGTTATCCGGAACACCCGGGCAGACTGACGGCCATCAAGAGCTATCTGGATGAGAATCCGATAGCAGCGGTACAGATCAAGACCAAAGCGGCTCCTGCAACCTATGAGCAGCTGGCTCGGGTACACACCACTTCCTACCTTGACCATATCTTTTCACTGGCCGGAAAACGTGCCTGGCTCGACAGGGACACAACGGCCGTTTCCCCGGAAAGCATCAACGCGGCCACCGCAGCGGCCGGCAATGCTATCGCCGCTGTTGAAAGTGTGGTGAAGGGTGAATGCCAGAGTGCTTTCGCACTGGTGCGACCGCCCGGACACCATGCCGAGCCCGTGCGGGCCCGTGGTTTCTGCCTGCTCAACAACGTTGCCATTGCAGCAGCCCACGCCCAGGCCAGGCTCGGCTGTTCCCAGATACTGATCATCGACTGGGACGCCCATCACGGTAACGGTACCCAGGATATTTTCTGGGCCGACCCGGATGTGCTCTTCTTCGACACCCATTGTGCAGCGCCTTTCTATCCCGGCTCAGGCCATATTGAGGAAATAGGTGACGGTATGGGTGAAGGCTACACCATCAACGTACCATTGCCGGAAACTGCAGGCGACGTTGCCTTCGAGAAGGTGTTTCGTGAGATTCTGGTACCGGCGGCCGATTACTTTAAACCCGATCTGGTTCTGGTTTCCGCAGGGTTCGACCCGCACCGAAATGATATGGCGCTGAATCTGACCTACGATGGCTTCAGGGCGATCACCCGGATCGTTCAGGAGATCGCCGACAAGCACTGTGAAGGACGGTTGGCACTGGTTCTGGAAGGCGGTTATAACCTGATATCGCTCTCGCGAGGTGTGCACGCGGTGCTTGAGACACTGGCGGGCGGGGATGTGCCTGAGATCCGGGAAATGGGCGTAAAAGAGGCGGAAGAGGCGGCCGAATTCCATCGCTCGGCATTCAGTGATGACTAGCAGCCTGTCGGACTTAAGGCTAATCTACTGCGCCGGTGGGAAAACGGCTCATATTTCCCGGCTTTTTCGTTGCATAGAACCACTATGCGCCTCAAAACCCAGAAAATCTGCGCTCGC
>JAXHUV010000092.1:0-8918 GCA_034189445.1 Pseudomonadota bacterium | reverse complement strand
CAGACAGGAGCCATTCGCGGATTTCTGCGTATAATCGCGGTACTGCGGCAGCGCAATGGCGGCAAGAATACCAATGATCGCAATAACGATCATCAGTTCGATAAGGGTAAAACCTTTCTGAGCATGATTAACCTGAATATTCTTCATCATCCAACCTCTGCGTTTGTCGTTGACTTACACTCAATCTGGCCCGGGCCCGGTGGAGCCGTGCCCCGTGACCGGTTTTAGAGCCTGCCTGAGCTAAAGCAGCGGCCGTGCCAGTTTCGAGAATAGAACGCTTTCCACTTTATTATCAGCATGATGTGATTGTCAGCATCGGCGATAATGATACCAGAGCGTTGCATGCTGGCCGACCGGGTGCGTCACCAGGTGACCATTTTTGTCAGTTCCCCGTCACATCCAATCAACTAAAACCCAATCGCCTTCACCGAATCAATACAGAAAGCGCCTTTCCAAACCAACACCAGACATCTAAACTCAGTGACACTGACAAAACACCGGTTTCAGCAACTTAGGCAGCATTTCTCAGTCAATTTATGTCTACCAATAAAAGCACTATCACGCTTACAGGCCTGGCCCGTCGGTTCGTGGAAGACGGTCTGCTGGACGAGGAAGTCGCGCGGGATGCCTTTATCCAGGCATCCCAGAACCGCATCCCTCTAATCACCTACCTGACTCAGCACAGCCTGGCGGACAGCTCCCGGCTGGCGTTTTCGGCGGCGATGGAATTCGGCGTCTCGGTTCTGGACCTTTCCGCGTTCATGCCGGAGATGATGCCGGAGAAGGTGGTGGACGAGAAACTGATCCGCAAACACAACGCGCTTCCTCTTTACAAGAGAGGCAACCGGCTGTTCATTGCGGTATCGGACCCCACCAACCTCCAGGCGTTGGATGAAATCAAGTTCAACACCGGCCTGAGCACGGATGCCGTGCTTGTTGACGACGCCAAACTGAGGGAGGCCATCGACAAGTACCTGGAATCCCAGGACACCACCATGGGTGACCTGAGTGATTCAGACCTGGAAGGGGTTGAAACCGAAGGCGGCGAACAGGAAGACGATGGGACGGTTGTCCCCAGCGAGGTGGATGATGCGCCCATTGTCAAGTACGTGAACAAAATACTGCTTGATGCGATTCGGGGCGGCGCCTCGGATGTTCACTTTGAGCCTTACGAGAAGATCTACCGGGTTCGCTACCGCACCGATGGCATTCTGAAAGAGGTTTCCCGCCCTTCCATCAAGCTGGCCCCGAAGATCTCCGCCCGGGTGAAAATCATGGCCCAGCTGGATATTTCCGAGCGCCGGGTGCCCCAGGATGGCCGGATCAAGATGAAGCTGTCCAAGACCAAGGCGATCGATTTTCGGGTGAATACCCTGCCTACCCTCTGGGGCGAGAAGATTGTGTTGCGGATTCTGGACCCGAGCCAGGCCAAGATGGGCATTGATGCGCTGGGGTACGAGGAAGACCAGAAGCAGCTGTATATGGATGCCCTGGCCCAGCCCCAGGGGATGATTCTGGTCACCGGCCCGACCGGTTCCGGTAAAACCGTTTCCCTTTACACCGGCCTGAACATTCTGAACACCTCCGACATAAACATTTCCACGGCGGAAGATCCGGCTGAAATCAACCTGGAGGGGATTAACCAGGTCAACGTGAACAACCGGGTGGGGCTGGGCTTTGCCGAGGCTTTGCGGGCCTTCCTGCGGCAGGACCCGGATGTGATCATGGTGGGTGAGATCCGGGACCTGGAAACCGCCAACATTGCCATCAAGGCGGCGCAAACCGGGCACCTGGTTCTCTCCACCCTGCACACCAACAGTGCCGCCGAGACGCTCACGCGGATGATGAACATGGGCGTGCCCGCGTTCAACATTGCCACCTCGGTAAGCCTGATTATTGCCCAGCGCCTGGGCCGGCGACTGTGCAACGCTTGCAAACAGCCTTTCAAAGTCCCGAAAGACGTGCTTTTGGAGGAAGGGTTCACACAGGAACAAATTGATACAGGGTTCACCTTGTACCGCCCCAAGGGCTGTGATAAATGCACTGGAGGCTATAAGGGCCGCGTCGGTATTTACGAGGTGGTCAAGATTACCGACGAGCTGGCGAACATGATTATGGAAGAGGCCAGCTCCATTAAAATTGCAAAACAGGCTCAGGCGGAAGGCTTCCGGACCTTGCGTCAATCCGCTCTTCGCAAAGTGATTGAGGGGGTTACCAGCCTTGAGGAAGCCAACCGCGTGACCAAGGATTAAGCATGGCATCGAAAGCACAGAAACTGGAATCGTACATTTGGGAAGGCAAAGACCGCAGGGGCAATAAATCCCAAGGTGAGCTGACTGGTTCAAACCTCGCCCTGGTAAAAGCCCAGCTACGCAAGCAAGGGATTGTTCCCGGTAAGGTCAGAAAAAAGCCCAAGCCCCTTTTCGGCGGCAGCAAAAAAATTACGCCGTTTGATATCGCCATGCTGACCCGGCAGCTTGCCACCATGATGAAGGCTGGCGTGCCGCTGGTTCAGAGTTTCGATATTGTTGCCGATGGTCTTGCAAACAAGGGGCTTCAGGAGCTGGTGATGAGTATCCGGAATGATATTTCATCGGGTACCAGTTTTGCCGGGGCGCTTCGGAAACACCCGAAGCATTTTGATGACCTTTACTGCAACCTGGTGGATTCCGGTGAGAAAGCCGGTGCCCTTGAGGCGATGCTGGACAGGATTGCCACCTATCTTGAGAAGACCGAGCTTCTGAAGAAGAAGGTCAAGAAGGCAATGACTTATCCGATCGCGGTTGTGGTGGTGGCGATTATTGTTACCGCCATTCTTCTGGTGAAAGTGGTGCCCCAGTTCGAGAGCCTGTTCCAGGGCTTCGGTGCGGAGCTGCCGGTGTTTACCCAGATGGTGGTGCATTTGTCCGAATGGATGCAGAGCTGGTGGTTCGTGGTGTTGCTTGGCATCGTTGGTACCATCTTTTTGTTTAAAGAGGCCAAGCGCCGCTCGCGGAAATTCTCGGACCTTGTGGATAAATACGTTCTGAAACTGCCGATTGTTGGCGAGATCCTGGACAAATCCGCCGTTGCGAAATTCGGGCGAGTGCTTTCAACCACCTTTGCCGCCGGTGTTCCATTGGTGGATGCCCTGGACTCGGTGGCGGGTGCAACCGGCAATGCGGTTTACCGGGATGCCATTGACCGCATCAAGAACGACGTGTCCAGTGGTACCCAGCTTCAGGCTTCCATGCGCCAGCAGAATGTTTTCCCGGTGATGGCGGTGCAACTGACGGCCATTGGCGAGGAATCCGGTAACCTTGACGAAATGCTTCAAAAAGTTGCCGAGCATTATGAGGCGGTGGTTGATGACATGGTGGATAACCTGACCGCGCTGATGGAGCCGATGATTATGGTTGTTCTGGGGGTGTTGGTGGGTGGCTTGATTATTGCCATGTACCTGCCGATCTTCCAGATGGGGCAGGTTGTTGGTTAAAAGCCTGAAAATGGGGTCAGAAGAAAGCGTTCTTCTGACCCCGGGTTCGCCATCTGAACCCGGGTTCGCGAGTTCGCCGCCTGGTTCTCGATTTAAAAGTGGGGTCAGAAGAAGGTTTTCTTCCGACCCCGGGTTCGCCGCCTGATTCTCGGATCATCAATGATGACACTGGACGCATTTCTTGCCACGCCCTGGCTGCTTTTTCTTTCCGTTACCCTTGTTTCCCTGTGCATTGGCAGCTTTCTGAATGTTGTGATTCTGAGGCTGCCGAAGATGATGCACCAGGACTGGCGCTGCCAGTGCGAAGAGTTTCTGGCGCTGCCTGAGCAGCAGCGCACGCAGGAGGAGCGGATTACACTTTCAAAGCCGGCCTCTACCTGCCCTTCCTGCGGCCATGGCATCCGGGCCTGGGAGAATATTCCGGTGGTGAGCTGGCTGATTCTTCGGGGTAAATGCGCTTCCTGTAAAACCCCCATCTCGCCCCGCTATCCGGTTATTGAGGCCGTTACCGCGCTTTTTTCGGTGGTGACGGTTGCCGTTATCGGGCCCAACGAGTCCGCGCTCTGGGCCTTGTTGCTGGTCTGGGCGCTGATTGCCCTGACGGTGATTGATTTCGACACCCAACTGCTGCCGGATAACATTACCCTGCCGCTGATGTGGCTGGGGCTGGTGCTGAATTATTTTGGTGTGCTGACGGACTTCAGCAGTGCCTTTTGGGGTGCGGTGGCCGGTTACCTTTCGCTGTGGTCAGTGTACTGGCTGTTCAAGCTGGTGACTGGCAAGGAGGGTATGGGGCATGGGGATTTCAAGCTGCTGGCGGCGCTGGGTGCCTGGCTTGGGTGGCCCTTGTTGCCGGCGGTGATTTTGCTGTCTTCGGTGGTTGGCGCGGTTGTGGGTATCGGTTTGATGGTGTTCAGGAAGCATGGGCGGGAGGTGCCGATTCCGTTCGGGCCGTATCTGGCCGCGGCGGGGTTGCTTTGTTTGTGGTTTGGGGGTGAGATTCAGGGGTTTTGGTTTGGGTTTTTGGGGGTTTGAAGGTGGGGTCCGGTGAAGGTGATAAAGGTGAAAATGGGGTCAGAGCAAAATCGCTGGGCGATTTTGGTCTGACCCCGGTTGGTCTGACTGGGGGGATTGGTTGTGGGAAATCCACGGTGGCGCGGCTGTTTGGGGCGCTGGGGGTGCACTGGGTGGATGCGGATGATGTGGCGCGGGCGGTGGTTGAGCCGGGGACGCCGGCGCTGGCGCGGATTGCGGAGCATTTTGGCGAGGCGATTCTGACTTCCGGCGGCGCTCTGGACCGCGCCCGGCTGCGCGAAATCGTTTTTCAGGAGCCGAAGGAGCGGGTTTGGCTGGAGGCTCTGTTACATCCGATCATCCGTGACGAATTGATACGGCGGTTGAAGCCGGAAAACTACCCGCTTCCCTATGTGCTTCTGGTCTCCCCTCTCCTGCTGGAAACCGACCAGCACGAGCTGGTTGACCGCATTATCGTGATCGACGTACCCAGGGACGTTCAACTTGCACGCACCATGGCCCGGGACGCTGATTCCCGGGCCCAGGTTGAGCGGATTATTGCGGCTCAGATGTCCCGTGAGGACCGGCTGGCGCGGGCCGATGCGGTGATTGATAATGATCGCCCCGTGGATGACGTGGCGCGTCAGGTGCGGGAGCTGCATGAACGGTTGCTGGTGGACTTTGGCTGACGGATTTTCCCGTTATCGGGTTACAGGTTTTGCGGCGGCGCTTGCTCTGATATTTTCTCTGGCATTTGCTTCCCCTGGCCACGGCAGCGAGCCGGTGTTTGAGGTTCGGGAGCGGTCGGTGGCCGAGATTCTGTCTCCGGCCCGGCTGCCGATCGGATTCTACAGGTTTGAGCCGGAGGAATACTGGGCCGAGCCACGGGATTCCTACTGGTTCAGGTTCAGTGACTGGGTGCTTCGGCAGGAGCGCCTTCAAGGGCCAAGGGTTCAGTCTGTTGGCCAGTGGGCAGACCGGACGCTATCCGGTAGCGCCCAAAGCCTGCCTGATAACAGGAGCTATCTGCGCCTTGGCTTTGCGACGGAATCCGAGTATGGAGACCCGGCCCAGTTCGAGCCGGAAGCGCGGTTCCGGCTGGATATTCCCACCACCCGGCGCAAACTGCACCTGGTTATCGAGAGTGAAAGCGAGGAACTGATTCCCCTTGGCGAGCGCCAGCGGGACCGGCAGCTTACCGAGCCGGACCGCTCAACAACTCAGGCAACGGGGGCATTCCGGTATCTGACCCAGATCGGTGATGCCATCAATGTCTCGAACGATGTGGGCGTTCGGTTGCGGCTTCCCGCGGATGCCTTCTGGCGGGCAACGGCGGAGAAGCGCTGGCGCCTGGACGACCAGTGGGTTCTCAATGCCCAGCAGCGGTTTTATTATTTTCATCGGGACGGCTGGGGCGAACGAAGCTGGATTGGCGTTGGTCGCCCGGTTGGTGATGACTGGTATTTCCGCTCGTCGTCGGAACTGGAATGGGTGCACCGGGACAGGGAGTTTGCGGCGGGCCAGATATTCAGCATGCGTAAGCGTATGAATAGCCGGCTGGTGGTGACGCCCAGACTGGGCCTGCTGGGGGAGAGTAAGCCTTCGTGGCGGACTACCTCGGCGTTCGGGGATCTCACGTTCCGGTATCGGCTGCATAGCAACTGGCTTTATGCGGAGCTGATTCCGGCGCTGGAATTTCCCCGGGAGGAGGATTTCAGTGACCGGGCTTCGGTGGTGTTCCGGGTGGAGATGTTTTTTTCGGGGGTTGTTGAGGCTGATCGGCTGTGATCGGCTGTGATCGGCTGAAAGTGGGGTCAGAAGAAGAAGGCGTTCTTCCGACCCCGGAGGAGGCTTCAGCCGAGTTATGTCGCAAATGGGGTCAGAAGAAGGTTTTCTTCCGACCCCGGGGTTGGATTTGAACCTGGAGTTCTGATGTCAAGACACGCTTCCAGATCCGCAACCGAGGCCCTGACCCTCACGCCGATCGCCCTTACCCGCTCCTGCTTCCGGGACAGGTTCGGGGTGCCACGCCAGCCGGGGCTGACCCGGTATGCCCGGGCGGAGCTGATCATTCAACCGCCGTTTGACCGGGAAGATGCCTTCCGGGGGCTGGAGACGGCCAGCCATCTCTGGCTGACCTTTCAGTTTCACCAGGCGGTGCGGGCGGAATGGCGGCCAGTGGTGCGCCCTCCCCGCCTGGGTGGCAACCGCAAGATGGGGGTGTTTGCCAGCCGTTCACCGTTTCGCCCCAACAGCCTCGGCCTGTCGGTGGTTCGCAACGAAGGATTGGTACGCAGAGAGGGCCAGCTTATTCTCCGCATCAGCGATCATGATCTGATCGAGGGCACACCGATTCTGGATATCAAACCCTACCTGCCATTCGCCGATTCGGTGCCGGAGGCAACCCTTGGCTGGGCCGATTCGCCGCCCACCGAAAGGCTTGAGGTGGTTTTTCTGCCGGAGGCGGAGGCTCAGATCAGCCGGCTTTCACCGGACGACTATCCGGAACTGCGCCGGCTTATTACCGATGTCGTCGCTTACGACCCGCGCCCTTCGTTTCGTCGGGGGCGGGAGGAAGAGCGTATTTACGGCGCCCATTTATACGATCTTAATGTACGCTTCCGATTTGTGAATGGTCATTCACGGGAAGGTGTCGAAGTGCTGACGGTCTGTTAAACTGCCCCCCGGTGATTATGCAGTCGACACAGGGAATAGGTGCCTTGCCTTCAAAGCGGTTGTTCAAACGATTGGGAATCCGGCCATTGGCGGCAAGGTTGCTGGCCTACGTATTGCTGTTCAGCCTGCTACTGTCCCTGGTGGCCACGGGGGTTCAACTGATCGGCGAATTCGAGCGCTGCAAGAATGATTTGCTGAACGACCAGGCGCGCGCCGTGGAGCTGGTTTCCGGGAGTATGAGCAACAACATCTGGCTGATGAATTTCAGCGAGGTGGCTAACAGCCTGGACGATATGAAGGCGGTGCCCGCTATTCAGTACGGCCGGGTGGTAACCAGTACCGGTGAAACCTTCACCACCGGCGTCTACCCCGAGGGCCGGGTAATCTCACAGACCTTCCCCCTGATGTTCAACCGTTCCAGCACCCGCGGCCCTGAAAACGTGGGCAGGCTCACGGTTACCTCGGCCATTGACCAGATCTACGCGGATCTCTGGAACCGGGCCCTGCTGAACCTGCTGTTTCAGTCGATGGTTGTGATGCTGGGTACCCTGGGATTGCTGGTGATCGTTCGTTTGACGCTATCCCGGCATCTGGAAGCCATGGCCGACTACGCCGCCCGGCTGAACCTGGACGCCCTGGTAGACCCGCTGAAACTCAGGCGCAAAACCCGGAAAACGCCGGATGAGCTTTCGGAGCTGGAGCAGGCCCTGAACAAGATGCGGCTGCAGATCCTTGAGGACACCCATTCCCTGCGCCAGACCACAATCCAGTCGCAGGGTGAGCGGGACGAGGCGGTACGAGCCAACCACGCCAAGAGCCAGTTCCTGGCCAATGTCAGCCACGAGCTGCGCATTCCGCTGCAATCCGTGCAGGGCTATGCCAACCTGCTAACCGACACGCCTCTGGACCAGGAACAGCGTGAATACGTGCAGACCCTGCTGAGTGCCTCGGCGAGTCTGTCCGCCATCATCAACGATCTGCTGGATATTTCCAGCATGGAAGCCGGCAAGGTGGCGTTGGATGACGTAGCCTTCAATCTTCGGGAAACCCTCAATGATCTGGTGCACATGCTCGGCTCCCGGGCCCGGGAGAAGGGCCTGGCACTGGAACTTCGGGTCGACGAGGACCTGCCCTGGGCCCTGCAGGGCGACCCGGTTCGGATTCGCCAGATCCTGCTGAACCTTACCGAAAACGCCATCAAGTTCACTGACTCCGGCCATGTGCTGATCAGTATCGAGCTGCTGGGCCGCCGGGACGGCAAGGCACGTATTCGCATTACCGTGGAGGATACCGGCGTGGGGATCAACCCGGAAGATGTGCCCCTGATTTACGAGCCCTATGTACAGCTTGGCCAGCAATTCCAGCGCCAGCTGCCCGGGGCCGGCCTGGGCCTGACAATCTGCCGCCAGCTGGTGGACCTGATGGGCGGCTCCATGGATCTGGAAAGCCGCCCCGGCGAGGGCTCTACCTTCTGGATGGAGCTGACCCTGCCGGTGGCCCCGGAGAACGCCGCCCGGGTTCGGCCGGACACCCGGATGATGAAAAACCGCCGGATTCTGGTGGTGGATTCCTACGAGTTGTCCCGCAAGATCACCCTGGAGATGCTGTCTCGCCACGAGGTGCATATCGAGGCGGTTAAATCCGCCGGCGAGGCGCTGACGGCGCTGCGAATGGCATTCGATGGCCAACAGCCCTTCGACGCTATCATCCTGGATGGCTTTGTACCGGATATGGACAGCGACCTGCTGTGCCG
>JAXHUV010000091.1:0-9092 GCA_034189445.1 Pseudomonadota bacterium | reverse complement strand
TCATGGCCTTCAAGGTGCTTGACGAAGATGTCCTGGTCCAGCTTGAAAAAGACCTGGTGGATTACGGCGTTGAGGTTGAGCAGGTGCCGGCGGAGGAGTTGAAGGATTGCGGCCGCCGTGTTCGCTTCACCGTGCCTTCCGGCCACGCCTTTGAACTCTATGCCGATAAGCTGTATACCGGCAAATGGGGCCTTTCGGATGTTAACCCCGAGGCCTGGCCTCGGGGTCTGTGGGGGATGAAAGCCCAGCGCTTTGACCACTGCCTGTTTTACGGCCCTGATCTGGCGGCGACTTACGACATTTTTGCCAAGGTTCTCGGCTTCGACCTGGTGGAACAGGTCCTGGATCCGGAAGGCACCCGGATGGCGCAGTTCCTGACCGCTTCCATGAAAGAGCATGATGTGGCGTTCATCCACCACGAGGAGAAAGGCAAGTTCCACCATGCCTCCTTTCTCCTGGAGACCTGGGAAGGCGTCCTGCGGGCAGCCGACCTGATCTCCATGACCGATACCTCCATCGATATTGGCCCCACGCGCCACGGCCTGACCCATGGCACGACCATCTACTTTTTTGATCCGTCCGGCAACCGCAATGAAGTGTTCTGTGGTGGTGATTACTTCTACCCGGACCACAAGCCCGTCACCTGGGAAATCGAACAGATTGGCAAAGCGGTCTTCTACCACGACCGAGCGTTGAACGAACGCTTCATGACCGCCCTGACGTAATCCCGACCAGATTGTATTGGAAAGTCCGCCGGCAAGGAAGCTGGCGGAAGCACGTCGCTATTAGTGGTCAATCTGCAAAAAAACTGGCAAGATTTTGGAGAGGACGTTAGCCTTGTAACAACCAATGATGGAGGAATAAAAATAACATGATAACACGACGAAGCTTTTTAACCGGTACAACCGGTGTTCTTTGCGGTACTGCCGTTCTGCCTGCCTGGGCTGGACTGCTGAATGGTTTGCCATTCGACTCGCGTTCGGTGTTGTTGCTATCCGATCGTCCCTCTCCACGATTTCCCGGTTTTGGTATCGATAAGACGGTCAAGCATCGCCCGCTTAGCCTGGATATCGCAGCGGATATCGCCAGTCTGGAGGAAAGTGAACTATCGGCCGATAACCACTCCGCGCTGGTCGCATTTGGAACGCCAGCTTCTATTTTCGCTCTTCGCACTCAACTAAGCAGCCGTTGGAGAGTTGTTGTCCGTGGCATGCATGGCGCGAGGGACCCGAGTTTGCATGAACTCAACGCACCGGCTTCTTTAACACCCTCATTAGCCAGAGCTTTGGTCAAAGCGCGCAATGAGGACGATTTCACACGGAGTCTGTTGGCTCTCGATGTCCACTCTATTGATGTATTCAATCAGAAGCAGATGTCTCGGTTGCATCAAGGCCAGCGTTGGGTTGGGCCGCCGCGCGCTTCGTTACTTGCTTTGACCAGGAGACAAGCATAATGGATAGAATACTTCCGCCGAGTGTTAGTGAAGAAGCGTTTCGTGAGTTCGTTGCAAGTGCTCAGAAAATAGTTGGCAAGGACTACGTCTACCTTGATCTTGAATGGGAATTACTCTCCTATAACGACGAATACGCAACCCGGCCCAAGGAATTGCATCAGGCTTCGGCAGCGGTAGCGCCAGCGAACGTTGAGGAAGTGCAGTCCATTGTGCGTGCGGCAAGTCAGTATGGGGTGCCCTTGTGGCCAATCTCCACGGGCAAGAATTTCGCCTATGGCGGGCCAGCTCCTCGTATTGCCGGGGCCGTCGTGCTTGATCTCAAGCGCATGAATCGCGTCATCGAAGTGAACGAAAAACATGCTTACGCAGTAGTTGAGCCGGGCGTAAGTTACATGGACATGTACCGGCATTTGCAGAACATTGGCTCCAAACTTTGGATTGATCCGGCCGCACCTGGCTGGGGTGGCATGCTGGGCAATCTTGTGGATCATGGTGCCGGCTATACCCCTTACGGTGACCATCTGCTCATGCAATGCGGCATGGAAGTCGTTCTCGCCGACGGTACGATAACTCAGACTGCCATGGGTGCCCTGCCCGGAAGTAGCACTACGCACCTATACAAATACGGTCTGGGGCCCTGGGCAGACGGGCTTTTCACGCAATCCAATTTTGGCGTGGTTACGCGTATCGGCATCTGGCTGATGCCGGAGCCGCCGGGCTATACACCCTTCATGATCACCTACGACCGTGAGGACGATCTGCATGAGATTACCGAGCGGGTACGACCGCTAAAACTCAATAACATTATTCCCAATGCAGCCACTACGGCGGAGATGCTATGGGAAGCCTCCGTGCAGAAACAAAAGCGTGATTACTACACCGGAAAAGGTCCGCTGCCAGAATCGGCAAGGAAGAAAATGCGCGAAGATATGCGCATTGGGGTGTGGAATTTCTACGGCGCAGTCTACGGACCGCCACCGGTCATGGAGAACAACCTCGAGCTTATTCGTGACTCACTTGTCTCAATCCCCGGGGCAAAAATCTATTTTGACGAAGACCGCAAAGGTGATGTCGGATGGGAGTACCGCAATAAACTCATGCGCGGCGTCCCTAACATGACTGAATACAACGTGATGAATTGGATCCCCAACGGGGGACACATGGATTTTTCGCCAATTTCGCCAGTGACCGGTGAAGACGCCATGCGCCAATACAATCTGATTCGGGATCGTGTCAACAGGGCGGGGTTTGATTACATAGGGGAAATGCTGGTGGGTTGGCGAGATATGCACCACATTTTCGCTCTGGTTTACGACCTGCAGGATGAAGACGAAAAGCGGCGCGCCCATGCGCTGTTTGGAGAGCTTATTGATGCAGCCGCCGCTGAGGGATATGGCGAGTACCGTACTCATCTGGACTTCATGGACAAGATAGCCGGCACCTATAATTGGAATAATGCTGCGCAGCTGAAACAGCGACACCGGCTGAAGGACAGCCTGGATCCGAACGGCATTCTGGGCCCTGGCAAGATGGGGATCTGGCCTAAACAGATGCGCAAGGAGGAATCGTGATGCGACGTCTTGTATTGGTAGCATTGGCGTTAAGCTTGAGTATGCTTTCAACGGTTTCGAACGCTGCGCCGGGCCTGGACGGCCAGGCGCTTTACACAAAGTATTGCAGTGTCTGTCATAACCGTGGCATGGAGTATCCTGGTACGGCGCGCCTCGCAGACCGGTGGCCGGATCAGGCATCACTACTGGACCGAGAGGGGCTTGACGCTGAGTATGTACGCTACATCGTACGACACGGCTTTAACATGATGCCTCCCTTCAGGCCATCTGAAATCAGCAAAGAAGAGCTAGAGGCGCTGTCGGGTTATCTCGCGTCTTCCTCCCCAGACAAAAAGAAAACCGAGGAGAAAGTAAAATGACACTTCGAACCCAATTGTGGATCGGTGGCCAATGGGTGGACGCTGCCGACTCCCGGACCTTTGTCGATCTTCGACCGGAAGATGACGGCGAGTTCGCGGTTGTAGCCAGGGCCGGTCATGCCGATGTTGATGCGGCAGTAACGGCGGCCCAAGAAGCTTTTCAGGACTATCGCGAGACGCTTGCTCGCGAACGGGAATTCTGGCTGATGCGTGCCGCTCAATTACTGGAAGATCGCACACAGATTTTCGAGGATGTTCTGGTAGAAGAAATTGGTTCACCGGTAACCAAGGCTCGCTTCGAAATTCAGTACGCTATCGGTCACCTGCGTGCTGCGGCGGGAATACCACGGCGTGTATCGGGTGAAACCCTGCCCTCCGACTCACCGGGACGTATCGGGCTCAGTGTCCGCGAACCGCTGGGTGTCTTTGCCTGCATTACGCCATTCAATGTACCCCTGATAAAAGCGATGAAACAGTGCACCGGCCCACTGGCCACCGGCAATACGGTAGTCATGCTGGCCTCCGAAGAGGCGCCGGTACTGGGCGTCAGGGTCGCGGAGCTATTTCACGATGCGGGCTTTCCAGCAGGATCTTTTAACCTGCTGACCGGCATGGGTTATGAAATTGGCGACCGTCTGGTTGAAGCCCCACCAGTACGTGCCTTGAATTTCACCGGTTCCACCCGGGTTGGCCGCCATCTTTCAGAACTTTGCGGACGGCATTTTAAACGTTCGCTGTTGGAGCTCGGCGGGAAAAATCCCTTGCTGATCCTTGAGGATGCCGACCTGGAGAGAGCGGTTCCGGACGCAGTGAAAGCGATGTTTCTATACCAGGGGCAGGCCTGCATGGCAGCCAGCCGGATCTTTGTCGCCCGCCCTCTGTACGAAACTTTTATCGAACGATTTACCGCTGCGGCAAAATCCCTGAGCCTGGGTGCCTTAAACGAACCCTCCACCGTGATCGGCCCGATAATCTCCGAGCGCCAACGTCAGCGGATACGTGATCACATCGCCGACGCCCAGGCCAAGGGCGCGCAGCTGCTGACCGGCGGCGACTGGACTGGCAACCGCTGTCATCCCACCATCCTCACGGGGGTGACAGAGAGCATGACCTGCTATGGCGAAGAGACCTTCGGCCCTGTAACCGCGGTTTATCCGGTAGACAACCTTGACCATGCGCTCAGTCTGGCCAACGACACTGACTACGGTCTTTCAGCAGCGGTTTATACCCGCAGCCTCGAATCCGCGATGAAGGCGTCGCGACAGCTTAAGGCCGGAATGGTCCACGTCAATGCGCCGACGCTTTACGACGAGCCGCATGTGCCATTTGGCGGGGTCGGCGATTCTGGTATGGGCCGTGAAGGCACGGTTACCGATATCGATCATTGCACTGAATGGAAGTGGATTACAATCCAGGGGGCCGGCCATGCTCACTGAGAAAAACTCAGGTCTTTCTGAATCAGCAAAGGCAACTGCCGCTCGCCTTGGTAGTCTCCGTGATTTCCTCGATTTGCTTGCCGGGCAGGATCAGATGGTCCGTTGGCCGGATCTGGTCAAACCCGAACCCGACATTCGCAATGTTGCTGTTGCGGCCGGCAATGATGCCGCCAGCGGACCCGCTGTCCTGCTTGACAAGGTGCAGGGTTATCCCGGCCACTGTGTCGCCACCAATGTACTCGGCAGTTTTGCAAATCTGGCCATTCTGCTCGGCCTCCCCAAGACTGCCAGTGTGCGGGAGATGTTTTTTGAAATGGTGAGTCGCTGGGGATCGGACAAGCCCCTGCTTGATCGAGTGCCACGCGAGCAAGCCCCGGTGTTCGAGAACCACATCGACCGCGACATTAACCTTTACGAGCTACTGCCGCTGCACCGGATCAACGAGATGGACGGTGGCTTCTACATTGCAAAGGCCTGTATTGTTACTCGCGACCCTTTGGACCCGGATAATTTTGACAAACAGAATGTCGGGATCTACCGCATCCAGGTGATGGGGCCGGACACGATTACCATCCTGTCGATTCCCTCACACGACGGCGGTCGTCAGATGATGTCCGCGGAAGCGCACGGCAAGCCCCTGAAAGCGTCCATCATGATCGGTAACCATCCGGCGATGACCTTGTTTGGAGGAACTCCGGTGGGTTATGACGAATCCGAATTCGCCTATGCCTCGCAGGTTTTCGGGTCTCGGTTGCGCCTCACTCAGGCCCACAATGGTGCAGAAATTCTTGCCGACAGCGAAATGGTGATCGAGGCCGACATGGTGCTCAATGCCCGGGAAACAGAGGGGCCATTCGGCGAATTTCCGGGTAGTTACAGCGGTGTGCGTAAGGTGCCACTGTTCAAGGTTACCTCGGTAAGTCACCGCACTAATCCAATCTTTGAAAATATCTATATAGGTCGGGGATGGACCGAACATGATACCCTCATCGGTCTTCCTACGTCGGTGCCCATCTATTCAGCACTGAAAAAAGACTTCCCCGAAGTTCATGCCGTCAACGCCATGTACCAGCATGGGCTAACCGCTATCATTTCCGTGCGCAATCGCGTGGCGGGTTTCGCCAAGTCCGTCGCAATGCGTGCGCTGGGTACGCCGCATGGTGTGATGTATCTGAAAAATATCATTCTCGTGGATGAATTCGTCGACCCTTTCAACCTTGACGAGGTGATGTGGGCTCTATCCACACGAACCCGGGCAAACGACATTGTGGTGTTGCCCAATATGCCGATGGTGCCCATCGACCCGGCAGCGGAAGTCCCCGGAAAAGGGCACCGGCTGATCATCGACGCGACAAGTTTCATGGCGCCGGATAATCTCGGCGCCGATCCGCACCTCGTGACCCGACCGGCTGGCGCTGAAATTGAGGCAATCATGCAACGCCTGCGAACAATGCAGGAGCAAGGGGGACAACATGAGTGAAATTTGCCCGCGTTGTGAGGAGCGAAGTGCCACCCTGGTTCATTCAGGATATGAGCAGGGCGAGAAAGTGTGGGAGGTATGGCATTGCGGTCATTGTGCTTTTACCTGGCGTGACAGTGAATCACCTTTTGTTATCGACCCGGGCAAGCGTCCCGAGTGGGCGCAACTGAAAGGTGTTGATCTGGATCGATTGGCCCAATTGATCAAACCACAATCCCGAGGATAAAAATAATGGAAACTGCTGTAGAAAAGTTTGCCAAGCGATTGGAGGCGTCTGATCTGGTTCTGGAATCGATTGCAGACTTAGGCATTCTGCACGAGGCTGTCGGTGTAGAGGGACCGCATCCAAAGCAGGTGATTCGGCCAACAACGTCGGATGAACTTGCGATAATTCTGCCGGCGGCAGCGGATTCGGGTGTCACTCTTTGGACAGCCTGGAATCAAAGTGGTAATGCGCTTGTTGTACCAGCAGGTGATGCTGGGGTTCCCGTGCTGCTGGAATTGTCAGGCATGAACCGAATCCTTGAGGTTGATGCAGCCTCCGGTTACGCGCTGGTGGAGCCGGGTGTCAGTCACGCGCAGCTTGCGTCTCACCTGGAAGCTAATGAGCTGAAATTATGGACCGATGTCGGCGCCGATGCAGACGCTTCCATTGTAGGGGGTATCTGGGAGCGCAGCTTTGGTTACACCGCCTACGGCGACCGGATGATGATGCAATGCGGGATGGAAGTGATGCAGACGGACGGCTCACTGGTGCGTACCGGCATGGGTGCCATGCCCGGTGAGAACAGTTGGCAGCTATTCAAATACGGCTTCGGCCCTTATGCCGATGGTATTTTCACCCAGAGCTCATACACGGTGATGACCAAGGTAGGCTTTTGGGTTTCACCCGAGCCACCCGCCTATCGACCGTTCGCCTGGCGGATCGACAGTGATGACGTTTTCATCAGGGCGATGGAGGCTGTGCGCTCACTGCGTATCAACATGGTTGTGCCAAATACACTGGTGGCTGTCGACAGCCAGAGTGAGCAGGCGCTTACCAAAGACAGTACTGCGAGCGCCTGGAATATCTACGGTGCACTCTACGGTCTGCCGAAGAACGTCGATGTTGTCTGGAAGATGATTGAGGGCCTTGCCTCACAACTTGGTGGCGTGATTATGGAGCCACTGAATGATAATCCTGTTTCTGAGCGCGCCGCACTGATGTCCGGCCGTCCATCGATAGGTTACAAATCGTTCCTCGACGACGCTAAAGGTAGACTCTTGCGGCTCAGTTTTGTCATGCCTATCGAGGGTGATATCGCACTGGAATTCGTACAACGTACTTATCAGGCGTCTATCGGTAGTGGTTGTCGGGTCGTGGTCGAGCAAGGTACAGCCTGGCGCTCTCTGCTGGCGGAAGTCTATATCCTGTTCGACGAAGGCGATATCGATTCCGCCTTGAAGCTTGGGCAAGGACTCATCAAAGACTGGGCCAAACGAGGGGTTGGTGTTGTCCGTGCAAGCCCTGCCCTACAACCGGTTGCGCTCGAACAGTACAGCAACACAGGCTTCATTAAACTGCATTCACACCTTGAAGAGGCGCTCGCATGAGCGCTGAAATCAGCGCAGCGTCCGGGTCCGAGACTTTTTGTAAAAGACTGGTGGTTGCGGTTACTGGAGCGTCCGGCGTTCTACTCGGCTTGCGTTTGCTCGAGTTGATGCACGACGCTCCAGATTGGGAGACCCATGTGGTGTTGTCCCCGGCGGCCATACTCACCGCACAACAGGAGCTTGGCCTGGGCCGCGAGGAATTCCAGCAACTTGCAACCCAGGTATACGCACACAAGGACATCGGCTCGGCCATCGCTAGTGGATCGTTCCGTACCGAGGGTATGGTAGTGATACCTTGCTCCATGAAAACCCTTTCAGGTATTGCCCATGGCAGTAGTGACAACCTGGTTACGCGTGCCGCAGACGTCGCGCTCAAAGAGCGGAGACGTCTGGTATTGGTGACGCGTGAAGCCCCGCTTAACCTTATTCAATTGCGTAACATGGTTGCCGTAACCGAGGCGGGGGGCGTTATATTCCCTCCAGCTCCGGCGTTCTATCTTGGCTTGCAGGATCTGGACGACGTTGCGACCCAGATCGTAGGACGCATTCTGGATCAGTTTGGTCTGCACCTTCCGGTGGTCAAACGTTGGGGGGGGCTCCGTTCATCTGCTACAGGGCCCCTTTGTGGCGATGAATAATATTTTTCAACGGAGGCGGCGCCTGAGGTCAGTAACAGCTCTCACCGAGAGCTTTACACGGGCCAAGAAATTTTTATCCATGCCCGAACATTGCTGGTATGTGACGGCGGACATCATTGGTAACCAAAACCATCTTTCATATCGCCAGCAGCCTGTTGGACCTAAGGCCGCTCTACTGCATGGCTGATACTTTGCAAGGATGAGTTTAACCGATAGAATGAAACGACGGGCAGCGATAAAAATTTAACCGCCTGCTAAGTTCACACTCGTTATTAGGATTCGGAGGATTGGTCATGACAAATACAAACGACCTGATTTGGCCTAAGAAAATGAACAAGGTGCCAAAAAAGATTTTTGTTGACGAGGGGCTTTTCGAAGAAGAGCTTGAAAAGATTTTTTATGGGCGCGAATGGCATCCGGTATGCCATGAAAGCGAAGTTCCCGAGGTTGGTGATTTCAAAACATTCCAGGTTGGTCGCATCCCGCTGTACGCAGCCCGTGGTGACGATGGGCAGGTTCGTGTTTTTTATAACTCCTGCTCACATCGAGGCAACCAAATGGT
>JAXHUV010000090.1:4484-9097 GCA_034189445.1 Pseudomonadota bacterium | reverse complement strand
AGAATAAGGAGATCCAGCGGGTAAGCCGCCACCCCCCAGCCGGTAGACACCAGCAGATAGTCCGCCAGAGCCAAAAGAAAAGCCGGCAGTAAAACCAGCGCCAGCCCGATACCAATCCCCTTCTCATGGCCGGCCCTGACCCGGCTGCCATTGCGAAACCATCGACGCCAGGCCTCATCACCGGAGAGCAGATCCAGGGAATCCAGACGCCTGCGCACCATGTATGCCAGAAGAAACACAATAAACACCATTCAGGCACTCCTCCCGGATCCCCGGGCTGTTTGCAGGGCTGCCCGCAAATACTGCCAGTCGAAGGCCGGCCCCGGATCGCTCTTCCTGCCGGGCGCGATGTCGCAGTGCCCGGTGATACGATCGATAGTAATATCCGGCCAGGCCGCCATAATCAGGTCCGCCAGTTCTGCCAGCCTGAGATATTGTTCAGTGGCGTAGGGGGTTTCGTCGGTTCCTTCCAGTTCGACCCCGATGGCAAAATCATTGCACTCCTCCCGCCCCTCAAAATGCGAGCGGCCGGCGTGCCAGGCCCGATCAAGCAGGCTGACAAACTGGACCAGAGTTCCATCCCGGCGAATCAACAGGTGAGCCGAAACCTGAGCGCCTTTTATGGTCTGGAAATAAGGATGTGCCGAGTGGTCAAGCCGGTTGCAGAAGAAATCTTCTATTTCGGGGCCGCCAAACTGACCCGGAGGAAGGCTGATATTATGGACGACCAGCAGGGAGATTGTCGCCCCGTCCGGACGAGACCCGAAGTTCGGCGAGGGACACCAGCGGGCGAAGGGAATCCGTCCGGTTGCGCGAAGCGATTCTCCACCGCGACCGGAATCAGCAAGGCGTTCGGAAAAAACATCTGTATCGGGCAAAGTAATTCCTAATGTTTCAGAGGATTACAGTCTCTGATTGAATCACAAAGTTGCCACGGTTGCTACGCATCAGTCCTTGCGGCTGCTACGGAGGTTATCAATGATCGACTCCAGTGCCCGGTCGAAAATCAGGCCATCATCCAGCATGCTGATGTTCCCGGCTTCCATATCCGCAGCCAGCTCCTGACGCAGATACTCGGCCACCTTGGCGCCACTGCGGTTCACGAAGATGTACTTGCCGGTAGCCTTGATAAAGGCCGCAAGCTTGCAGCGTACCCTGGTTTCGTCACGGGTAAGTTCGATCCAGGAGCCCACACGGAGGCTTTCAGCCTTTTCCAGCCATTCTGGCGCCACCGGATCCACTGCGTTGGTCCTCCCGACCTTCTCCGGCGTCGCCTCGCTGACCACTTCAACGGTAGGCGCATCGGGCTCTGCCGGCACCGGGGCTTCCTTCAAATCCTCCTCAGCCGCCGGAGTGGCCACCGGTGCCTCAACGGGTCGCTCCGGCTCGGGCCGGAGCGAATCCTCCGATTCCGCCGGTGCTTCCGGGCGGGACGGCGCGGTCACCAACTGCTGGAAAACGTCCACGTGCGCAAGCTCCAGATCACGAATGGCTGCATCGGTGGCAAACGGATCCCAGGAAATCTCCTGCAGCGCCTTGCGAAGGTCATCCACAATGGCGGGAATTGCCCTCAGCAAGTCTCCCCGGGTCGAATCAGTAACCGGGCGAGGATCCACACTCCACACCAGTTGCTCGGTCAGGTTCCGGGCGTATTGCCAGCGATCGCCGTCGTCGCCTTCCCGGAGAACCACCCACTGCAAATACCTGGTCCAGGCTTCGTTGAGGAGGCCGGCAACCGGCCCGGGAATGTCCCGCTGCTTAGTCAGCTCCTGCACCAGAGCTTGCGCCGCCTCGGTCGCCCGCTCCTGACGGGCCCGCCCTTCTTCCGCATCCCGAAGGCGTTGCTCCACAAGCTCACGACGCCTGCGATCGAGATCCATAAAGTCACTGAAATCCTTAAGCAACTCCTCGAACAAGCTGACGTTGGTGGTGAACTCGCCGAGCACCCGATCCACCACCGATTCAATTTTTTCTCGCAACGGGTCCCTTTGGCCCGCCCTTTTCTCCGTCCAGCCAATGGCTGATAGCGCCAGTTCGTTGAGCAGCTTACGGACCGGGTGACCGCCGCGATTGAAAAAGTTCTTGTCACTCAAGGCCACTTTCAGCACCGGAATCTGCAGACGACCGATCAACGCCTTCATCACCGGGTGCAGCTGACGATCCTCCAGAATAAAGTCGAACAACATGGAGACCAGGTTGATCACATCACCGTCCACCTGCCCCAGGCTCAGACTTTTTCCGTCACCGGAGCGCAGGATGAGCTGAAGCTGCTCATTCAGTGGTACAACGGCACCATCGCCCCATTGCCGGCTGCTGGACTGGGCCTCGGTAAGGCGGGCCATGAGGCGATCGGTATCAATGTAACCATTGCCCATAGGAGCTCCTCTACTGGCTGGTGCGGAATCGCCACGGTGCAACAACGCACTGAGCTCTGAGAAGGTAGTCTGGGATTGAGACACGCCCTGGCTGTCACCGGCGGAACTGGCCTGAACTCCACCGGCGGTTACAGCCGGACCTTCGCCTGGCGTGCGTTGGCCGGAATGCGCGGGAACCTTGCCGGCGGGAGGCCGCTTCATGTCAGGCATGACCCCCTCATTAATCAGGGTGCGATTCGCTTCTTTGTAAAAATCACCGAGCGTATCGGCAAGCAGGCGATCAAACAGCTTCAGAACCACCAGCTTGGCGCGGATGTCGATGTCCAGATCAGCACAGGCTTCGGCAACGCCGCCACAGATGATCTCCGGGCTCAACGGCATCTGCGCGTCTTTCAGATCAATGCCCGGCATCAGGTGGCCAACTCGCACAGTCAACAGACGGATCTGTTCGGCGTAGCGGTTCCGGAGTTTATTGATCAGATTGTCGACAGCCACCTGCTGCTCAAGCTGGGAGTGATCAACCAGGCTGAGTGAATCCTCGTCAACATCATCCAGAGACCGGACTTCCTGCTGGGGCTGGAAATTGCCTATTTCATTGAAAGCCCGGCTGACGTCCTGGAGGATCGAGACCACCATGGCCTTGCGCCGAAGCCTGAGCTCGCGCATGGCATCAAAGTAGGCGGTCTGATCGAGGTTGGAGCCTGCTCTGTCGGCAAGTTCAAACAGGGCGTCATCGGCATGCTCAAAAAAACTGGCAAGAACGGACTTCAGGGACTGACCCGATGCGTCACGCAGGCGGACCAGCGCCGCAGGCAATGCAAGCCGGGCTGGCGGCTTCTGGCCTGAAAAGCGGACAACCTTGTTATCGTGTACCATGTCACTGCTCCGGCTCGTGTTGCACCTATGCCTTGTTTATTACGCCACCTCACATGATACGGGCTGCCCACGTCAGGTTGTGTCAGATTTTGTCACCTTTTGTTCAGACCTGACCTGCATCACAGTTTTTAGCAGTCGGGAATCAAGGGGAGCAGTCTGGGCTCAAGAGTTTGGCGATTCATCGGCAGCCCTTTAGAATTGGCAGACTGAAAAGCCTACACCCCACTGCAGCGGACACTTTGCCCTATGATTTCCCCTGAACTCCTTCGCCAGACCAGAATCGAAAATGTTGCCCAGAGCCTGCGGGAAGATATTGGTAGTGGTGACGTCTCGGCCAAACTGATACCCGCCGACAAGCAGGCGAAAGGCCAGGTGATTACACGGGAAACCGCAACGATTGCAGGCAGGGAGTGGGTAGACGAAGTTTTCCGGCAGGTGGATCCATCCGTTGAGCTCACCTGGCAGGTATCCGATGGCGAAACCGTGTCACCGCACCAGGTACTGTTTACCATGCGGGGCCCTGCCAGAAGCCTGCTAAGCTCCGAACGTGCCGCCCTGAACTGGCTTCAGTCCCTGTCCGGTGTTGCTACTGTCTGCGCCGGCTATGCCGCCCGGGTTGCCCACACCAGCGTTCGCCTGCTGGATACCCGCAAAACTCTGCCGGGGTTACGCCTGGCCCAGAAATACGCCGTTACCTGTGGTGGCTGTTTCAATCACCGCATGGGGCTGTGGGATGCCTTTCTGATCAAGGAAAATCACATTGCCGCCTGCGGCTCTATTGCCAAAGCCATTGAGACCGCCCACAGAATTGCCCCTGGCAAACCCGTTGAGGTGGAAACCGAAAACCTCGACGAGCTGGCACAAGCCCTGAAGGCGGGCGCAGACATCATCATGCTAGATGAATTCTCACTTGAAGACATGCGAACCGCGGTTGCCACCACCCGAGGCGGGGCAAAGCTTGAGGCCTCCGGAGGAATCAATACCGACACCCTGGTGCCGATCGCGGAGACCGGCGTGGACTTCATCTCAATCGGCGCGCTGACGAAAGATGTGAAGGCCGTGGATCTGTCCATGAGACTGGGCTGATCATCCTTCACTGAGCAAGCGGTCGATTGCCTCCAGTTCCCTGACCAGCCTGTTGCCGGGTTCGGGGCGCTTCCGAAAGTGCTCCTCGGCCATGGGCGCCATGCCGGAAGCCGAGGGCAAGGGGTGGTCGCTTTCGATGATTATCCTCATCCGGCCCACAAAGACAAATTGCAGCCACTGGGTAAACTCCAGGGTATCCATGCAGAACGGCTGAACACTCTGGAAAGCCTCTTCCGGTGGTGCCTCCGACTCCCAAAGTCCCAACTGCCGCAACTC
>JAXHUV010000090.1:0-4384 GCA_034189445.1 Pseudomonadota bacterium | reverse complement strand
CCACAAAGACAAATTGCAGCCACTGGGTAAACTCCAGGGTATCCATGCAGAACGGCTGAACACTCTGGAAAGCCTCTTCCGGTGGTGCCTCCGACTCCCAAAGTCCCAACTGCCGCAACTCCATCTCAATATTGAGAAGGCAGTCCGCAACCTGCCCGATCAGGTTACCGGGTTCAGTCATATCAATCTCGCTTCAGTCGGTGATTAAACACGGTAACCGCAACAGGCTGCTGGCTGCTAGCAGGTAATGAGTGGATTTTCCGCCCTGCGATGCATGCCGCTCAACTCACCAACCCATTACTGTTTTCACAAACGGGATAGTCAGTCTTCTTTGGGCCTGAAGTGAATTTTCATCCAGTATATCCAGAATTCCCAGCAAATCACCGAGCCTTCGAGGCGCCCGGCGGATAATGTAGCCGGCCACATCATCCGCCATCACCAGCCCCCGCTTCTCGGCCCGGGCCTTCAGAATTTTCAGGCGATCATCATCCCGGTAGATACCCAACTGGATGATCAGCCCGTGGCTGAACCTGGAGACCAGATCCGGCAACTCAAAAGGTAGACTGGCCGGCAAATCGGCCAAACTTACCAGTAAAAGGCCGCCCCGGTCCTGTATGCGGTTATAGAGATGAAAAATGGCCTCTTCCCACACCCGATCGCCTGCGATTCGGTCGACATCGTCCAGACAGACGATGTCATGGCTCTCAAGCCCCAACAAAGCATCAGGACCAAAAGGTTCAAGCTCGGTAATGCTGATACAGACCGCAGCCCTGCCCTGTGTTTCGCCCAAATGGCACACTGCCTGCAACAGATGGCTTTTGCCAGTATCGGCATCACCACACAGAACAACCACTGGAACATCATCAGGTTGATGACAAACGGTTGCAAGACGCCTGGCGGCGCTCGTGTTCCGGTCGCCGTGGAAGTTGTCGAACCGGGCGTCATCGCGCAGTTTGACCCCGAGCACCAACTGGGAGGCAGTCATGGCCGGATAGCCCTCCAGGCACGCAACCCCCACACAAACAGATAATACCCCCCGCTGAACACCGCTGAGACAGCCACCAAAAGAATGCCGGCATCCACCACCCACGGCTGCATCGGCAAATCAGCCAGCAGCAGGATGATGGCCAGAGCAACAAGAATCTGGATAAAGGTGTTGATCTTGCCGGGGATGCTGGGCTCTATATCGTAACGGCCAATCACGTAATGGTAAGCCAACGCGCCGACCACAATCAGCAGGTCCCGACCCAGAACCAGTAAAAACAGCCAGACCGGCAGAACGGTAGTGAGCGTAAGCATCAGGTAGGCCGTGATCAATAACGCCTTGTCGGCCAGGGGATCGGCGATCGCCCCAAGCCTGGAACGCCAGCCGAAATGCCGGGCAAGGAACCCGTCAACGCCGTCGCTGCCCGCCGCCAGGAAGAATACCAGCAGCGCCCACCGGTAATCTCCAGCCAATAACGCTCCGGCAAAGGGAACGATCAGAAGCATGCGCAGGAACGTCAGGGCATTGGGAATCCAGCGCCAGCGGTGCAAATTCAAAAGACTCCCTCCGGTTACCCCTTATTCGCCGCCATCGCTACCGATGACGGGAGATGGTTGCCAACGATAATACAGAACCTGGTACAGGGATTCGAACGCCTCCCTGGCCTCCTCCTCATCAACCGGTACCGGCTGATAGGTAAACAGGGAAGTATCTTCCGATACTCCAGCAGAGGTTTGCTGATCCGGATTGGCCGCTTGCCCTTCCTCGCTTTCGGGCATGTTTTCAGTATTCGTTGCCGACGACGCCACCTGATCCGTTGTTCTTCGGGCGGCATCCGACGGCTCGTCCCGAATGTCCGACTCCATCGGAACAAAGCGCGGATCCAGGGCGATATACTCGCGAAGCTGGTCCAGCTCGCCGGAAAAAGCCACCCGCAGGGTGAGCTGTTCATCGCGCACCCGGTGGGCGCCAACACTAACAACAGGTGTCAGACCCTCCAGCACCTTATTCGCTCTGGCATAGTCTTCCAGTGAGGTTACACCACGCAGAACAATGTCTACTTGAGGGGATTCCCCCACTTCCGACGCGGCAACAGCGTATCGGCTGGCGTACAGCTCGGCCCAACGGTTAATCATGGCCTCCGCCAGCGCTTCCGGAGTCTGGGCGGTTACCGACTCTTCACCAGCACTCATGGCCATACCGTCGAACAGCCAACCGGCACGCCATTGGCCACCCGTGCGGCTGACCCGGACCAACGCCAGGACATCATGATCAAGATTTTCGGAGGCAGATTTCACCCGACCAATAAACTGCCCCCAGATATCTGAAAGCAACTCCCGGTTCGAGACGAAATCCGATGGCGGCAGCGCCACCGGCAAACCCCGTTTCCTGGCGGCCTCATCGAACGCAGCCCGCCAGGTTCCAGCGCCTTGTTGCCCGAAGCCTGCATCAGGTCGGGTAATCAGTGTTCGAGAGCCCCGATCCTCGGCAGCGATCCAGGCCAGCGTAAGCGGCCTGTTGGCGCCCCATACCGGCGCATTAATCGACGCCAGGGCGCGGTTCACCCCGACCGCTCCGAAGGACATGCTCAGAACACTCCGGCCGGATCCATCCCGGGCAACCTGATAGGACAGCAATAACGATTCGGCATCGGACAGCAGTGTTGCAACGCCCTCCATCGCCAATACGTCGCGGGTGCCGGAAACCCGCACAAGCACCTGGCTTAGGCCATCCGCATAGCCCTGGGCCAACTGACCTGGCGAGGATCCTTCCACCGGCACCCTTGCCGAGTAAAGGCCGGAGACTGTCACTGCGGTTACCCGGGCGGAAAACCCGACCAGCACAAAGGCAAACAGCGCAAAGAACCACGCCGTGGATATCGACCTGTGTGCCGGTTTTTGTCCTGATACTGACATAAAACACCCTGCAGTTCGCATGAATGGCGCATAGGATACACCATGCCCCAATACGTGAGTAGCACGTTAAGTAGCGGCCTGGGTTTCGGAAAAGCAATAGTAACTATTCAGCTCAATTTCCTTCAAAAAAGCTTGACTTGACAGGGCTTTTCTTTCCATCCCGGGAATGCCGGCCACACTCGGCGCCTTGCTGTAAAGGCACGTTCAAAGCGTCTGTCATCCTGTCAGCAGCGCTTTAGGCTGGCAGACACGGGCGAGTCGTCCACAAGAAACCTGGCGCAAAACCGTGCTCAGATCGACCTGAAAAAGTCGTGCGATAATAGTCGCATCAAACGACCGGGCTCAGGTTCATGAAGATCAGTAACAGGGATGTCGACGACATCCTGGCAACCGTCAGGCAACAACTCCAGGACGACATCAGATTTTGCTCTATGAACGGATTCGCGCGGGATCGCTGTTCAACTTCAACCAGGAAGCCTTCGAGCGGACGGCTGGCTGTGAACACTGGGTCAAGGACCGCCTGGCTGAGTCGGAGCGGATCCATGCCGATGAAACCGGCATCAACATCGGGGCAAGCGTCACTGGCTGCACTGTGCCTCGAACGACCACCTGACCTGGTTGGCGCCCCATGAAAAGCGGGGCCAACAGGCGATGGATGAGGTGGGGACCCTGCCTCGTTTCCAGGGCGGGCTCTGCCATGATCACTGGAAGGTGATTAACCGGCCCTTTTATGTAGAGGCAGCTGAATAGTTACATTAACGCTTGCATTAAAGGCGCCCGATTCTATCTACCCACAAAACTCAGCATTCTACTCGTTGATCTCATTAAAGAAGTCAGCTACGAGACGGTTGAATCGATCTGTATGTTCAATTTGTGTCCAATGACCACAGCGACCGAAAACATGCAACTGCACGCGATCTATGACCTCAGCCAAGTGCAGGCTGCTGGATAACGGGACAACCCGATCCTCTCTGCCATGGACAATCAATGTCTCATTGGAGAGACTTTTAAGCTCTTCATCAGAGCTGGCTAACGAGTCTACCCACTGCTGGCGCGGGGCTGGGAACATGCTGGAGAAGGACTCCTGAACCCCAGGGCGGACACTGGCTTTATACCGCACCTCTGCCAACTCATCGCTCACCAGGGAACGGTCAAAAGCGAAGAGATCGAGCAACTTACGCATATTTTCTATAGAGGGCTGGTAACCCCAGACTGCATCGAGGCCCTCTGTGAGCTTGAACTTGGTGCCAGAAGCACCCATCAGAACCAAACGATCCACTCGCGCAGGATGCCTTAGAGCGGTAGCAAGCGCGAGCCCCCCCCCAAAGGAGTTACCCACAATATGGGCCTTTTCAACATCCAGCGCATCCATAACACCGATGATGTGCTGGACCCAATTATCCATGGAAAACTTGTAGCCCTCGGGCTGCTCAGTATAGCCAAATCCAACCATATCCGGCGCAATAACACGATAGAACTGGCT
>JAXHUV010000009.1:0-22722 GCA_034189445.1 Pseudomonadota bacterium | reverse complement strand
CGTCCATAGAAAATCCTCGGGTGTTTTGAAATCAGGGGCGGGATTGTAACCAATTCCGGCGCGCGGGTCAGCTTTACCGCCCGGTAAACAACCTGGTTCGGCAGCCTGTCGGGCTTGAGGCCGATGGAAAAGTCAGTGGGCGGGGTGGACGGATTCGGGACCAAACCCCGCAAGCTGATCATCAAGATTGCTCAGGGCCGCCAGCGAGGCCAGACGGCCGCTGACACCCCGGAACGACAAGGCAATACCTGCCTGATGCGCCAGGCGCTGCCAACAAAGCAGCATGGACAGGACCACACTGTGGGCGGTGACCAGGGCATCAAGATCAACCATCAGATCAGCGGATGCCGAAAGGATCAGTTGCTCGCCCTGTTTCCTCAGGCCGACCACTGTGTCTTTGGTCACCTCGCCGGAGACAATCAGGGCTCCGTCGGAGAGCTGAACCCGAGGCAGGTCTGAAGTCATGAGTTGTTCACTTCCTGCTCCAGATTAAGGGATTCAGCGGCGTCGCTCCAGCCGTCGATCACCGCCTGGACCTGGCCGCGGTTTTGTTCCATTTCCTGACTGAACCGATCCCGGAAAGCCAGGCCAATGTTCACGCCCTCGACAATAACGTTTTCCATCAGCCATTTGCCTTCGGAGTTCCTGTACATGGAATAGGTCACCGGATAGCGGTTGCCGGACGCGCTGATCACTTCCATCTGGACGGAGGCGCGGTCATCACTCCTTGGATTGATGGTTGCCTCCTTGACTATGATCTTGAAGTCCTCCGCACTCACCAGAGCCTGGGCGTAGCTGTCGAACAGGCTGCGCTTGAACCTGGCGACGAACTGGTCCCGCTGATCGGGGCTGGCCTGGCGGGCGTAGCGGCCCATCACCCGGGCGGCAATACGCCGGAAGTCGACAAAATCAGCCAGGGTCTTATCCATGCTCTTGTAGAAGGCCTCGGGGTCCCGCTCATACAGTCCGCGCTCTTTGTTCAGTTTCTCGACCAGGCGCTGGGTGTTCTTGTCCACATAAGCACGGAGGTCCTCCGCTTCGTCGGCCTGAACAGGCGCGACCAGAACCAGGGCCATCAAAAAACCGAGCAGAATGTGGTGCTTCAGTGCAAACATCAGTGTCTCCTGTATAGTTTTCCCGGCCCGGATCAACGGCCCGATGCAAAGTTGCTGATCAGCCGCTCCAGGTTCATGGCCGACTGTGTTGAATAAAACGTATCGCCATCTTTCAGCGACTCGGTCTCGGCCCCGATGGATATATCAATGTACTGCTCACCAAGCAGGCCGGATGTACGTATAACTGCCGAACTGTCCGACGGGATGTTGTCGACGTGCGAATGAATCGACATTTCCACCCGGGCCTGGAAGGTTTTCTTGTTCAGGCTGACGGATTCAATGGCGCCGATCGTCACACCGGCCATTGAGACCCGCCCCCGGGGCTTAAGCCCACCGGTATCGTTGAAGTTGGCGTAGAGGGTGTAAGTGTTTTCAGTCGGCTTCGCCGACAGCCCGCTCACCTGCAAGGCAAGAAAAAGCAGGGCCGCGCAGCCTGCGATCATGAACAGCCCAACAATGATTTCAGTGGTTCTCTGTGCCATTTCCGGCTCCGGTATTATTTCGTTGATCGATGATTCAGAAATCGCCAAACATGACAGCGGTCAGTATAAAGTCCAGCCCCAGCACCGCCAGCGATGAGTAAACCACGGTCTTGGTGGTCGCCGAGCTGATGCCCGCCGATGTCGGCACACAGTCATAACCCTGGTAGACCGCTATCCAGGCGCAGACAAAGCCGAAAACGACGCTCTTGATGACGCCATTCAGGACATCATCGACAAAATCCACCGACGCCTGCATGTTGCCCCAAAAAGAACCTTCGAACACCCCCAGCCAGTCCACCCCCACCAGCATACCGCCCCAGATGCCGACCACCGAGAAAATCACCGCCAGCACCGGCATGGCAATAAACCCGGCCCAGAGCCGGGGGGCAATCACACGGCGCAGCGGGTCCACACCCATCATTTCCATGCTGGACAGCTGTTCCGTGGCTTTCATCAGGCCAATCTCCGCCGTCAGCGCCGAACCCGCCCGGCCCGCGAACAGCAATGCCGTCACCACCGGGCCGAGTTCCCGCACCAGGGTCAGGGCAATCATCTGGCCGATGGCTGCTTCAGAGCCGTAGTCCCTAAGAATCGTGTAGCCCTGCAACCCCAGGACCATGCCGATGAACAGACCCGAAACCACAATAATGGCCAGCGACAGGACTCCAACGGCGTAAAGCTGTTTCAGCAGTAGCGGGAACCCGATTGCCGGCCTGGGTACACCACTGAGAACGCCCGCAAGAAAACGACCGGAACGACCGAAAGATGAAACCATGTCGAGCCCGAGGCGCCCGAATGCGGCAATTCGTTCAATCACGAAACACCCCCGGACAAGCCAAAGTCCCGGGCAGCACTCTCTGCCGGGTAATTAAAAGGTACCGGGCCATCCGGCTGGCCCTGGAGGAATTGCTGGACCTTTCCGGAGGGGTGCTCGCGCAACGCTTCGGGTGCGCCCTCGCCAATCACCTTACCGTCCGAGATGATACAGGCGTAATGGCAGATGCTGAGAGATTCGGGCACATCGTGGGAGACCAGAACGCTGGTCAGGCCCATGGAGCTGTTCAGATCCCGGATCAGCTTGACCAGAACGCCCATGGCTATCGGGTCCTGGCCGGCAAATGGTTCGTCATACATGATAAGTTCCGGATCCAGCGCGATACTGCGGGCCAGGGCCACCCGGCGGGTCATGCCCCCGGACAACTCCGAGGGCATCAACTGGCGCGCACCTCGTAAGCCGACCGCTTCAAGCTTCATCAGAACGATGTCGCGGATCATGTCTTCCGGCAGTTTTGTATGCACCCGAAGCGGGAAGGCGACGTTCTCGAACACGCTCAGATCGGTGAACAGGGCCCCGCTCTGGAACAGCATGCCCATTTTTTCCCTCAGGCCATAGAGCGCCTTGCGCCTGAGCTTCGGCACCTCGTGGCCATCCACCACAACATGGCCGGAATCCGGCCTGAGCTGGCCACCAATAAGGCGCAGCAGCGTGGTTTTGCCGGTTCCGCTGGGACCCATGATAGCGGTTATTTTACCACGGGGGATATCCAGGCTGACACCGTCGAAGATACGGCGCCCGGAGCGGGAGAACACGACATCCTTGAGCGATATGTAAGCCGGTGAATTCATAGTCCTTACCTTTTAAAGAGGGGCTACTTTATGCCATGGAGCACCCAAGCTCAATCCAAAATAGCCAACAAACCACCCGGAATGGACTGACAGCAATGATCAGTTGGGCTGAATTTTCGGTAACCGGGCAGCGTTATCGGGTGAAAATGGTATACTCTGCGCCGGATTTGCAATATCCCGATTTTTAATGTCCCGACCGCCAGGCCCAGAACCCGATGACCGAACAGGCTTCCAGCGATTTCCAAACGTCCGCCATCCGCGCCATTCGCATCGAGCGCGACGCCATTGAGGCCCTTGAGAGCCGGATCGACGGCCAGTTCGCCCGGGCCTGCGAAGTCATCATGCGCTGCCAGGGCCGCGTGGTTGTGACCGGCATGGGAAAGTCCGGCCACATCGGCAACAAGATTGCAGCCACTCTGGCCAGTACCGGCACACCCTCGTTTTTTGTTCACCCCGGCGAGGCCAGCCATGGGGACATGGGCATGATCACGCCTCAGGATGTTGTCATCGCCATATCCAATAGCGGCAACACCAGCGAGGTGGTCACCATCCTGCCGCTGATCAAACGCATGGGCGTTCCGTTGATCAGCATGACCGGCAATGCCAGCTCCACCCTGGCCCGGGAAGCCGTGGCCAACCTGGATGTCAGTGTCATGGTGGAAGCCTGCCCCCTGGGCCTGGCCCCCACCTCATCAACAACGGCGACCCTGGTCATGGGCGACGCCCTGGCGGTTGCCCTGCTTGAGGCCCGTGGCTTCAGTGCCGAGGATTTTGCTTTTTCCCATCCCGGCGGTAGCCTGGGCCGCCGGCTTCTGCTACGGGTATCCGACATTATGCACACAGGTAACCGGATTCCGGTCGTCAGCGAGGGCACGCCACTGAGTGGCGCTCTTCTGGAAATTTCCCGCAAGGGCCTGGGCATGACCACCGTGGTCAACCAGGAAGGCTCTCTTACCGGGATATTTACGGATGGGGACCTGCGCCGGACTCTGGACCGGTCGGTGGATATTCATAATACAATCATCAACGAGGTGATGACCCGGAATGGCAAAACCATTCAGGCCGATCATCTGGCGGCGGAAGCGCTCAATATCATGGAGGAATTGAAGATCAATGCCCTGCCGGTGACGAACGAAAGCGGCGCGCTCATTGGTGCCATCAATATGCACGACCTGCTGCGGGCCGGGGTGATTTAAAAAGAGCGGTTTAGGTTTAATGGGTGATATGAACAGTGATCCAAAGAGTAACCCCGGGGAAGCATTCGACATGAACAACGAATGGCCGGAGTCCCTGCTGGCAAAAGCCGCCAAAATCCGCCTGATTGCCCTGGATGTCGACGGCATCATGAGCGATGGCAAGCTTTATTTCAGTGCCAGCGGGGATGAGCTCAAGGCATTCAATATCCTGGACGGCCTGGGCCTGAAACAGCTTATGGCAGCCGGCCTTACCGTAGCCGTTATCACTGGCCGGCAGTCGCCGCTAACCGAAAAACGCATGCGGGATCTGGGCATCCCGCACCTGATGCAGGGGCGCGAGGACAAAAAAGTAGCCCTGCGGGAACTGGTCAGCACCATGGGCATCAACCCCGACGCCATCGCCTACATGGGCGATGACCTTCCGGACCTGCCAGCACTCAGGTTCGCCGGGTTGGCCATCACCGTACCCAATGGCTACTGGCTGGTTAAGCAACACGCCGACTACTGCACCCGCGCACGGGGCGGTGAAGGCGCGGTGCGCGAAGCCTGTGACCTGCTACTGGCCGCCCATGGCAAGCTGGATGCCGCACTCGCGCCCTATCTGGAGCCCGAGGCATGACCTGGCTACCAGACCTGCCCTGGCTGCGAACCCTGGCACTGGCTGGCACCTTGATCGCAGCCGTGTTCCTGCTCTGGCGCAGCGGCGAACCGCTGGTCATTAATGACAAGGCCGCGGCGCTTCGGGGCGATGCCGAGCCGGACGGTTTCGTGGTGAATGGCCAGTACACATCCTTTGATGCATCGGGCAATCTGAAGATCCGGTTCTCCAGCCCCCGCATTGAGCAGTTTGAGGCAAGCAACCTGGCCACCATGGAGTCTCCCAGAGCCGAGCTGTATGGCGGCGAGAATGCCCTGCCCTGGATTGTTGAAGCCGAGAATGGCAACCTGCTGCAAAATCAGAATCTGGTGCACCTGAATAACAATGTCCGGGTTCAGCGCAACATTGGTGAACGGGACACCACCCTGACAACATCAACCCTGACCCTGGATAACGACCGGGGCATGGCCTATACAGACGCACCCGTGGAAATACGCGACGTTACCGGTATTACCCGGGCCACGGGGATGAAAGCGTGGCTGGACGAGCGGATTGTGGAACTCAACTCCCAGGTGGAAGGACGCTATGAAACCGGAAACTAACCGATATCGGAGCCTGGTGGCTGCCCTGTTGACGGTCGCAATGGCCGGCCCGGCGGCCGCTTTCGACCTTAACTCCGACCTTCCCATCAAGGTCACTGCCGACAACGCCCGCCTCGACGACAGCAAAGGCACCGCCACCTACACCGGGGCAGTGGAGCTTGAACAGGGCGACACTCACCTGAGCGCGGACCGGGTTGTCCTGTACCGCACCGCGGACGGCCTGAGCCGGCTCGAGGCCTCTGGAACACCGGCCAGATACCGGCAACCGGCCCGTGAGGGTGAAGGTGAAACCAAAGCCCGGGCCCTGAACATTACCTGGTCGGCCTCCGACAACCGGCTGACCCTGGAACGGCAAGCGGTGATCGAGCAGAATGACGACCTGTTCCGCGGCGATATCATTCATTATGATACCGCTGGCCGGGTGGTGACCGCTGAAGGCGGCGCGGACACGGGCGAAGGCAGCGGCCGGGTAGAGATGGTGATTCAGCCCCGCAGCACGGGCAACCGCACTGACAGACAGGAAACCGATGGCAGTTCTGAGAGCCAGTAATCTGGCAAAGAGTTACAAACAGAAAAAAGTGGTCATCGACGTTTCCCTGGAAATCCGCAGCGGGGAAATTGTCGGGCTGCTTGGCCCCAACGGCGCCGGCAAAACCACCTGCTTTTACATGATCGTGGGGCTGGTGCCCGCCGATCGCGGCCGGGTCACGATCGACAGCCGGGATATTACGCCTCTGCCCATGCACGGCCGGGCCCGCCAGGGTATTGGTTACCTGCCCCAGGAAGCCTCGGTATTCCGCAAGCTGTCGGTGCGTGACAACATCATGGCCATCCTCGAAACCCGCCGGGGTCTTGGCAAGGCGGAGCGGGAGGACAAACTCGAGGGGTTATTGGAGGAGTTCCATATCACCCATATCCGGGACAGCGTCGGCATGGCCCTGTCCGGCGGTGAGCGGCGACGGGTGGAAATCGCCCGGGCCCTGGCCATGGAGCCGGCCTTCATCCTTCTGGATGAACCCTTCGCCGGTGTGGACCCCATTTCCGTGAGCGACATCAAGCAAATCATCCGGCACCTTCGGGACAAGGGCATTGGCGTACTGATCACCGATCACAACGTGCGTGAGACCCTGGACATCTGCGAGAACGCCTACATTGTGTCCGGCGGCCACATCATCGCCTCCGGCAATGCCGATGCCATTCTGGCCAATCAGCAGGTCAAGGAAGTCTACCTGGGCGACGAGTTTCGCTTATGAAAACGGGGTCAGATGAAAGATTCATCCGCCCCCTATAACTCCCCTATGATTGTGTTGATAATCTATAGCAAGTAAAATCGGCAAAGAACTTGCTTGGGCAAGGAAAACCACGGCAAGTAACCGGCATATAAAGATTTTTACAATTTATAACGCAGAGCGCTGATGAGTGACGGATCCTGAACCATGGTTATGAAAGCCTCCTTACAGTTAAAGCTGGGTCAGAGCCTGACCATGACGCCCCAGCTGCAACAGGCGATCCGGCTTCTCCAGCTCTCCACTCTCGACCTCCAGCAGGAAATTCAGCAGGCACTGGAATCCAATCCCTTGCTGGAGACATCCGAGGACGATGATCAAGCGGACGCCGCCACCGAAAATGACGAGCCCGAGGCCAACGCCACCGAGTCCGCCGCGGAAACCACGCCGGAACCGTCCAGCGACTGGGACGAATCCGAAAACGGCCCGGACTGGTCCTCTGAAAATGATATTCCGGATAACATTCCGGACGACCTTCCGGTAGACACTGCCTGGGACGACATCTATCAGTCCGCACCTGCCCCCGCAGCCCGCAATGACGACGAAAACGATCACGATTTCGAAACCCGCAACTCGCCCACCGAAACGCTTCGGGATCATCTGGAATGGCAGCTTAATCTGACCCCGCTGAGTGAGCGGGACCAGGCCATTGCCCACGCCTTGATGGACGCGGTGGATGAGCGGGGCTACCTCACCAGCCCGCTGGAAGAAATCCACGCCGGACTGCTGGATGAGAACGAGGAAGATCCCCTTGAGCTGGACGAAGTGGCAGCCGTTCTGCACCGCCTCCAGCATTTTGATCCGCCCGGCGTGTTTGTCCGGGACCTGCAGGAATGCCTGCTGGTCCAGCTCAGCCAGCTGCCGCCGGAGACACCCTGGCTGGCCCAGGCGCGCCTGGTGATCACCCATTACATCAACCTGTTGGGCAACCGTGACTACGCCCAGTTGCTGCGCCGCAGCCGCCTGAAAGAAGACCAGTTGCGGGAAATCCTTGCGCTGATCACCAGCCTGAACCCGCGCCCGGGCGATGTTATTGACCGCACCGAACCCGACTACATCATTCCGGATGTGATCGTTCGTAAACACAATGGCCGCTGGCGTGTTGAACTGAACCCTGAAATTGCACCGCGCATCCGTGTCAATGCCAGCTATGCTTCACTTATACGGCGTGCGGACAGCAGTGCGGACAACACCTACCTTCGCGATCAGTTGCAGGAGGCCAAGTGGTTTATCAAGAGCCTGCAAAGCCGCAATGAGACCCTGCTGAAAGTGGCAACCCGTATTGTCGAGCATCAGCAGGGTTTCCTGGATCACGGGGCAGAGGCAATGAAGCCTTTGATACTTTCGGACATTGCCCAGGCAGTCGAAATGCATGAGTCGACGATTTCACGGGTAACCACCCAGAAATACATGCATACCCCCCGGGGTATTTTCGAGCTGAAGTATTTCTTCTCCAGCCATGTCAGTACTGACGAGGGCGGAGAGTGTTCCTCCACGGCCATCCGCGCGATGATCAAGAAGCTGATTGCCGCGGAAACACCCAAAAAGCCGTTGAGCGACAGTAAAATTGCAGCCATGCTAGGGGAACAGGGAATCAAGGTTGCGCGACGCACCGTTGCCAAGTACCGGGAGGCCATGCACATTCCACCATCCAACGAGCGCAAGCGGCTGGTCTGAACCCCCGGGCGGGACGGCGGGACGCAACACTGTATTCGCCGGCGCACAATGCGCCAGCACCCGGACCGGCTCCAGGGAGCCGGCATGATGACAACAGGAGACGCCTATGCAAATCAATATTTCAGGCCATCACGTAGAACTGACTCCCGCACTGAAGGATTATGTTTCAGAGAAGTTCCAGAAGCTCGAGCGTCACTTTGACCACATCAGTAACTGCCAGGTGACCCTGGAAGTGGACAAGCTGCGCCAGATCGCGGAAGCCACGTTGCACGTGGTTGGTGGCGAGGTTCACGCAAAGGCGGAAGACGAGGATATGTACGCAGCCATCGATGCCCTGATCGACAAGCTGGACCGCCAGATCCTCAAGCACAAGGAAAAGCAGGTAGACCGGATGCACGGAAACGGCTCTCGTTAACGGGCTGTTTTCATGCAAGACATTTAAACGAGCTGTGGCATGAGCAACGTGCCGCAGCCTTTTTTTAACGGACACGCAGTCGATCCATGAGCGACACATCCCTGACCATAGACAACATTCTTGCTCCGGAGCTCACCCTCTGCAGGGCACCTGCGTCCAGCAAGAAACGGGCCCTGGAGTTTATTGCCGAGCAGGTAAACCATCAGGACAACACGCTCAGCGAAACCCAGCTCTTCAACAACCTGATTTCCCGTGAGCGCCTGGGCAGTACCGGCATTGGCCAGGGAATCGCCATTCCCCACTGCCGTCTGGAAGGGCTTGATCACGTGGTGGGCGTGCTGATGACGCTTAAGGAAAGCGTCGAGTTCGATGCTATCGACAATCAGCCGGTGGATCTTGTTTTTGCCCTGATCGTCCCGAAGGAAGCAACCACCGAACACCTGGAACTGCTCAGCCAACTGGCCGAAAAGTTCAATGATCGGTCGTTCTGTGACCGCCTCCGGCAATGCGAGGACGCCAGCACGCTGTACCAGCGCATGATCGCCTCGGGCGGATGATATTCATTGCGGAGGAGGTAAGTTGGTCATGAAGCTGATTATCGTCAGTGGCAGGTCCGGTTCGGGCAAGAGTACGGCACTTCATGTGCTGGAGGACCTCGGGTTCTATTGCATCGACAATCTTCCAATCGGCCTGCTCTTTCCCCTCACCCGGGAAGCAGCCGGCCAGACCAGGCCTGGCCGGCTGGACAAGATGGCGGTCAGTATCGATGCCCGCAACCTTTCCGGGGAACTGGCCAATTTCGAAGAGATCTATCAGCGCCTTCAGGAAACCGGGGTTACCGTTGAAATGATCTTCCTGGATGCCGACGAGCAGTCTCTTCTGCAACGTTTCCATGCCACCCGCAGAAAACATCCTTTGAGCGACGACAAAACCTCTCTCCGGGAAGCCATAGCCAGCGAGAAGACGCTGCTTGAACCCCTATCCAAGCTTTCCGACCTGTATGTGAACACCACCGGCATGTCCATGTACGAACTCCGGGACATGGTGAAACAAAGGGTGGTAGGCCGGAAAGACCAGGAACTGGCTTTGCTGTTCCAGTCATTCGGCTATAAACACGGTGTGCCGCTGGATTCCGACTATGTCTTCGATGTCCGCTGTCTGCCCAACCCCTACTGGGATACCAGCCTTCGAAAATACGTGGGTACCGACAAGCCGGTGATCGAGTTTCTGGAAAAAGAACCGGCAAGCCGGAAAATGATTGACGATCTGAAGGCATTTCTCGATACCTGGCTGCCCTCCTTCGCCGACAGCAACCGCAGCTATATGACGATTTCCATTGGTTGTACCGGCGGCCAGCACCGGTCGGTGTATGTGTGCGAGCAGTTGGGTGAGCACTTCCGCCAGGGTTACAGCAATGTGCAGGTACGCCATACCGAACTGCCTCACCTGCAGACCCGGGAAGAGATCTGAACAAACCATGATTCGCCGCCCGATTACCATTATCAACAAGCTGGGCCTGCATGCACGTGCCACCGCGAAGCTGGTTGCCACGGCATCCGAGTTCGACAGCAGCGTACGAATCAGTGGCAAGGGCCGGGATGTGGACGCGAAAAACATCATGCAGGTGATGATGCTGGCCGCCAGCAAAGGCACCGAGGTGGAGCTCATTGCCGACGGGCCGGACGAAGAACAGGCCATCGGGACACTGGTGGAACTGATCAACGACTATTTCGGCGAGGGCGGGTAATTAAGATGGGGTCAGAAGAAAATGGGGTCAGATGAAAAGTTCTTCTGACCCCATTTTCTTCTGACCCCGGGTTAAATACCTATGGCTCTTTCTCACCGATAGCGCCTAACTCCGCTATAATACAGGCGTTTTCTGACGCCGGGTGATTGATGACCGATATTCTGGAAAAAAGCCAGGCCCGCCAGCGCCTTCGCTCCCTGAGCGAAGCCCTGGACAGTGGCGCACTGAAGCAGGTTGCGCGCATCCTGAACGGTGGCCTGAGCCCCAGTGATATTGCCCATTTGCTGGAATCCTCCCCGCCCCGGCAGCGTGCCCTGCTGTGGAACCTCGTCGACAAGCAACTGGAAGGGGAAGTTCTCCAGTATCTGAGTGATGATATCCGTGGCTACTTCCTGAGCCAGCTGAACGCCCAGGAACTGGCGGATATTATCGAGGATTTCGAGTCGGACGACCTGGCCGACTTGCTGCAGCAACTGCCGGACACGGTGATCCAGGAAGTTCTGGGCACCATGGACGAGCAGGACCGCCAGCGGGTGGAGGAAGTGCTCTCCTACCCGGAGGACACCGCCGGCGGTCTGATGAACACGGACACGATTACGGTGCGCCCGGACATCAGTATTGATGTTGTGCTGCGTTACCTGCGCCGGCACCGGACCCTGCCACCGATGACCGACAGCCTGATCGTGGTCAGCCGGCGCGATGATTTCATTGGCATGCTGCCAATCACCAAAATGCTGGTCTCGAATCCAGCCGCCACCGTGCGCGAGGTGATGGACACCGATATCGAGCCTATTCCCGTCACCCTATCCGACACCAAGGTAGCAACACTGTTTGAACGCTACGATCTGATCTCGGCGCCGGTGGTGAACGAGGGAGGCCGGTTGCTGGGCCGCATCACCATCGATGATGTGGTGGACGTTATTCGGGAGGATGCGGACCACTCGCTGATGAGTATGGCCGGCCTGGATGAAGATGAAGATACCTTTGCTCCCGTCTGGAAAACCACCCGCCGGCGGGCAGTGTGGCTCGGGATTAACCTGCTCACCGCGTTCACCGCATCGGCGGTGATTGGTATGTTCGAGGCGACCATCGCCAAAGTCGTGGCGCTTGCGGTGCTGATGCCGATTGTCGCCAGTATGGGGGGCATTGCCGGCAGTCAGACCCTGACCCTGGTGATTCGGGGCATGGCGGTGGGCCAGATCAGCGGCGCCAACGTGGGCTGGCTGCTGAACCGGGAATTCCTGTCGGGGATACTCAACGGGCTGTTCTGGGCTGCAGTGGTCGCCGGTGCGGCCATACTCTGGTTCCGGGATGTGCTGATCGGTGCGATTATTGCCGCGGCCCTGGTGATCAATCTGGTGGCCGCGGCACTGGTGGGCACGGTTCTGCCGTTGTTTCTCAAATCGCGCAATATCGACCCGGCCCTGGCGGGCAGCGTGATTCTCACGACCGTTACGGACGTGGTCGGGTTTATGGCCTTTCTTGGCCTGGCTACGATTTTTTATGCCTGATGGGCGAACATGGGGTCAGATGAAAGCTTCCATCTGACCCCGACTTTACGGCTACTGGATTTATGAAAGACAACCACGACAACGAAACACCAGAATACGACGGCCCCAGCAAATCCCAGTTGAAACGGGAAATGCACGCCCTGCAGGATCTTGGCAAACGGATGCTGGACCTGAGCAACGACCAGCTGGAAACCCTGCCGGTCAGCGACACGCTTCGCGCTGCCATCGAAGAATCCAGGCGCATCCGCCAGAACGAGGCCAAACGACGGCATCTGCAATACATCGGCAAGGTCATCCGCCAGGAAGCCGACCCCGAAGCCCTCGCGAGAGCCATCGACGCCTTTGACACCGGTAGCCAGGAACACACCCGCCGGCATCACCTGGCGGAGCGCTGGCGGGACCGGATGATTGCCGAGGGCGACTCGGTTATTGATGAATTCTTCAGCTATTGCCCGAGCGCCGACAGGCAGCATCTGCGGAACCTGGCCCGGAACGCCCGAAAGGACGTTGAGAAACAGAAGAACACCGGCCAGGCCCGGAAACTGTTCCGCTATCTTCGGGAATGCATTGACGATGCTGAAGCGGGATAAATTTGGGGTCAGAAGAAAATGGGGTCAGAAGAAAACTTCATCTGACCCCATTTTCTTCTGACCCCATTTTCAGCCTTTGAGGCGGCGGTGCTCCCATACCGGCATTCGGGCGCGCAGGTTGGCCATCTGACGGGCATCCAACTCGGCGGTAACCAGGCCCGGGCCTTCTTCAATTTCGGTCACCACCCGGCCCCAGGGATCACAGATCAGGCTGTGGCCATAAGTGCGCCGGCGCTCGCTGTTCTGCCCGCCTTGCCCGGGGGCGACCATCCATACCTGATTCTCGATGGCCCGCGCCCGGATCAACGGGTACCAGTGGGCATCACCGGTCTGCCAGGTAAAGGCGCTGGGCAGGCAAACCCAGTCGACCTCCCGCGCTCGCAATAACCGGAACAGTTCCGGAAAGCGCAAGTCGTAACAGATAGCCAGGCCCAGCTTGCCGGCGGGTGTATCCAGGGTAACCACTTGCTCGCCGGGTTCGAAGGTGTCGGATTCCCGGTACTGGCCATGGGTGTCTTCCACCATGGCATCGAACAGGTGAATCTTGTCGTAGCGGGCGACCTCCCTGCCCTGGTCGTCAAATACCAGGCAGCTTGCCCGAACCCGATCCCCGATCTCTGAACCATCCGGTCGCCTGGCCACGGGCATTGATCCGCCAACAATCCAGATTCCCAGTTTTTCGGCCTGCTCCGCGAGAAATGCTCTGATAACGGGCTCCGGCCCCGCTTCCTGGCGACCACAATCGATCATCCGACGGCTGGCAAGAACCGCGAAATTCTCCGGCAGCACCGCGACCGAGGCTCCCTCCGCGGCGGCCTCGGCCAGCAGGCGCTCCGCTTCGGCCAGGTTGGCCTCGATATCATGACCGCTGACCATCTGAATGGCTGCGACCCGGTTGACAACACGCTTATTCATAACCGCCTCCGCTGTTGCCGACCAAACATTATCGATCGGCGTCGAATACCCGTTGCAGATCCACTTCCGGCTCATCCCATGTGCCGGTCAGCCTATAGCTTGCGCTGGTCAGCTTGTTCAGAGGATTACCCAGAATCTTGTCCAGTACAAACAGTGCCCCGCCAACCGGTCCTCCGGCCCCCATGAGCAGAGCGGCCAAGGGCAGATTCTGGGTCAGGGGTAACACTACCACAAGCCGCATATCCAGTTGCTCGCTGGCGATATTGGTGGTGCCGCTGAGTTTGAAGGCGCCCGATGGACCGACAATCTGCAGTTCGGGATCCATGGTCAGCTGTCCGTTAATGATCTGCGCCTTGCCCGCGATGGCATCAAAGGCCACGCCCCGTTCGTACAGATCGGAGAAATCCAGCTTCAGACGCCGCCAGAGCGTATCGGAGTTCAGCAGGTTGAAGAGCCGGAACAGCTGGGCCGTGTTGTTGCGTTTAAGTATCACGCCCTCTTCCAGTCGCAATCGGACGGAGCCACTGAGCTCCGCCATGGAAATCTCATACGGGCGACCCGGCCAGTCCAGATCCAGCTCGATGTCGGTACTCGCGTTTGTCACGGGCACTTCAGTATCCAGCAGACTGTTCAGGTCGGTGAGCGCTCCTCCTGTAATGCGCCCCGAAAAACGGCTAGCCTCACGATCGCCGAGTATACTCCAGGTCATATCTCCTTCCAGCCTGAGAGAACCCAGCCGGCACTCGATGCTCTGAATTTTCATCTGAAATGGTTCCGGGCGGAGCTTGAAGGACCAGCTTCCCAAAGACTCACCATTGAGCTGAAAATCGGCAATCGAGACGTCGACATCCGGCCAGATACCCAGGTCCAGCGATCTGAATGCATCAAGCTGCTGTTCCAGTGTCAACAGCTCCGGTGTTTTGGCCTGGGCATCCTGGCTCCGCACCAGCCGGAGCGTCTCGATATCCGCCGTCACGACCCCACCACCTCCGGGAAACGTCAATTTACCCCTGGCACGCTCAGAGTTGGTGGTGACAACCCATTGATCTCCCAGATTCAGTGCATTAATGCTGATTTCCCGCAGGTCCTGATCGCCCAGATACAGGTGACCAAGATGCAGGTCGAAGCCCGTTTCCTTCCAGATCAATTCGAATGCGGCCCGGTTTTCCCACTCGCCAGTAATGCCAAGGCCGCCGCTGGCGGATGGATTGATGGTCGCCCGCAGTGGGGCGGCCTCACTCGCTGTTTTTGACAGAGGTTCGGGCCAGTCAACCGCCAGGCCCTCAAGACTGGAGCGCACACGAATGACCGGTGATGATTCCGCGCCTACCTCCAGGTCCGCGGTATAGTCAACCTCGCCTTGCAGACCAAACCCGGAGTCGGCCCCCAGCCCTGCCCGGTCAAATACACCGGGTACCGGGAGCGAGCCGGACTGGCGGATGCTGAGTGCCTTGCCGGCCCGGGACTTGCTGAAGGCCATGGTTACCGGCTCACCGAAAAATTCCGCAGCCAGGGGACCACCCGAAAAACCATCCGCACTGTGGTAATTGAGCTCACCATGAACCGATTGCCAGCCCAGACCTGCCGGGGGATAGGCTATGGAGCCCTCTTCGACGGCAAGGCTCGCCTCAACCACCGGCGGCTGCTCCGACCCCAGCAGCAGATCAATACCCAGATCCAGCTGGTACTCGCCGCCAAACCGCAGCTTCCGGGCCTCCGTCCCGGCCATGTCACCCAGTGGGCTGTTTGCCATCCAGTAACCAATCGATTCACCGGGCACCAGAGCCGAGGTGTCCACTTTTATCCGGGCACCCTGATCGGACGGAATAACGCGAATGGTTCCGGAATCGAGCCCCAGACCTCCGGTCTGGCCCGCTTCAAGACGGACCAGAGTGTCGCCATTGTGAACCCTGACATTGCCCCGGGCGCCCGTGACTTCCGGCCAGGCGTCATCGTAGCGGACCGAGGCCTGCTCAAAGTCATAAACCATGGAGGTTACGAAAGACCCGTTCGGTGCCTCCGAGCCGATCTGGCCATGGCCGAAAAAGCTTCCCGAGGTGATGTCTGCTTCGAGAATGGCCGTAGTCAGCCAATCATACAGCGCGGGGTTGACCGTTTTTACCGGAACAAAATCCGCCAGCATCCCGGCATTGCCGTGTTGCACCGAAACCCTGAGACCCAGATTGTCCTCGCCCTCGCGGTCCAGTCGCAGATCAAAGGCACTGTCAAGTTCGGTGGCCTCGCCATAACGCATTCGGAGACCATCTGAAAACATGCGGGTAATGGCGCCATCGAATTGCCAGGCCACTTCGCCCTCAACGACCGGGAATGACCAGGCACCACGAAAAAGCTCCGGAAATTCGACCGAGACCGGCGTTTCTCCGGCCGCCACCCGGACATAACCGTTTTGTCTGTCCAGAAAGATGTCTCCGTTCAGGGAGGTGACCCCCGGTGCGCCTTCGTGGGCCCTGACGCTGACCTCTCGCAAACGCCCGGAGAGCTGAAAGTCCTCCGGGGCACCATCGGGAAAAAAGATCTTCAATTGATCCAGAAAACCGCCGGGGCGATAGTTTCGCAGGACCCTGAGTGCGCGCTCCGGGAGTATCGGAAGCCTGGCCGCGAGCCGGCGGGTGGGCGCAAGCGGCAGGGCGTCGGCGATGACGGACATACCACCCTCCGAGGGCGCCAGGCGGAGACTGAAGGGGGCAACGACGTCCCCGTCCCAGGTCCACTGGAGCTGCTTCAGGTGCCACTCCCCGAGGGCGGAGGCGCCAGACTCGACCGGGGTCTCATCGGTCATCACGGTCCCGTGGCGACGCCAGCCAAATTTCGCCATGATGTCTTCCAGGGGCGCCAGGGATTGATACCCGACACCCAGTTGCAGATAGGGTGTTCGCACCGTTCCGGTCACCTGTTGCAGCAGACCATTGCGAAACGTAAGCCAGGCTTCTCCGCCAAGATCAAACCCTTCTACCCGGAGCGTCCGCCACTGGTATGCGTCAATCAGCCCGTCGAACAGCCGGCCGGAATCCACATCAAGATACAGCTGACCGGTAAAATCACCCCGGAAAAAATTCCGGCCCACGACAGCAAAGCTCGCCAACTGTCGGGCAGTCCCGGACTGCATGACCCGGCCCGAGGCATGGAAAAGCCCACGACGGTAGTTCAGGTCCAGTTGGGGAATGTCCAGGTGGCGAAGATGGCCCTGCTTGTCCCGTATGCCCAGATTGACGCGGGTAATCTTGACGTAGGGGTCGAACAGCCATTCGCCGGCAAGCTCCAGCCACTTCTGCAACTGGTTGCCAACCAGCTCCGGTATTTCGGCTCCCTCCACGGTCAAATCACCACTAGCCTCCTGATTGACGGTCAACTCCAGACCGTCTCCCTCGAAATCCCCAAAGACGATTCTCAGACGCATCAGCGAGGCAAGCGCATCAAAGCGAATATTCAGATGCCGCAGGTTGGCAACAACGACGCCAGTGTCGGGGTGACTGACCTGAATATCACTGGCTGTAAATGCAGGATCGAGCCAGTACCATTGGGAAGAAAGATGCCCGATACTGACATCATGGCCCAGTCGGTCTGACAGTTCCCGGGCAAGGTCATCGCGAAAGCTGTCCACATTCCTGGTCAGCTGCCGGCCGACCCCGGCGTAGAGCGCCAGCAGCAGCAACAGTGTCAGCAGCATCCACCAGATCAGGCTGGACAACCGCGCCAATAGCCGGGCAGGAGGGCTCTTGGGCAGGTTCTCTGGAAGCGACGGTTGGTGATCAGCGGAGGACATCCGGACCTCTTAATCCAGTAGCCGGCACAGTTTCCCGGGCTCAGAGCAGAACAACATCGTAATGCTCCTGACTGTAGAACGGCTCCACCTGGAACCGAATAGTCTTGCCGATAAAGGTTTCAAGATCGGCCACGTTATCCGATTCTTCATCCAGCAGTCGATCCACCACGCTCTGGGAGGCCATCACAATATAGCTTTCGGCATCATAGGCTCTATTCACCCGGAGAATTTCCCGGAAGATTTCGTAGCATACGGTTTCGGTGGTTTTCAGGAAACCGCGCCCGTCGCAGATCGGGCAGGGCTCGCAAAGCAGCTGGCCAAGGCTTTCAGTGGTGCGCTTGCGGGTCATTTCCACCAGCCCCAGCTCGGAAACCCCGGTGATCCTGGTCTTGGCATGGTCCCGCTCCAGCATTTTTTCCAACATCCGGTGCACCTGGCGCTGGTGCTCGGGATCTTCCATGTCGATAAAATCGATGATGATGATGCCGCCCAGGTTTCGCAGGCGCAGCTGCCGACTGATGGTTCGGGCCGCTTCCAGGTTGGTCTTGAAGATGGTTTCTTCCAGGTTTCTGTGACCTACGAACCCGCCTGTATTGATATCGATGGTAGTCATGGCTTCAGTCTGGTCGATAATCACATAACCGCCAGACTTGAGCTGGACTTTCCGGCTGAGAGCTTTCTGGATTTCGTCTTCCACCGAGTAGAGGTCAAAAATGGGGCGTTCACCCGGGTAATACTCGACTTTATCGGCAAGTTCCGTGACGAACTCTTCGACAAATTCCATTACTTTCTGGTGGCTCTCACGACTATCGATGCGAACTTTTTCGGTTTGCGGCCGGATCAGATCCCGGATGGTGCGAATGAACAGCGGCAGATCCTGATACACAACAGCCGGGGCCTGAACCCGGGCAATCCGCTCATGGATGGACTGGCTCAACCGTTGCAGGAAGGCCATATCGCCAATCAGGTCCTCGGGCAAAGCCGATTCCGCGGCGGTCCGGATAATATAGCCGTCCTGACTGCCCTGATCTTCCGCTGACGCCTGTTCAACCAGGGTTTTGAGACGCGCCCGCTCGGTGTCATCTTCAATCCGCTGGGAAATACCAACGTGCCTGACACCGGGCATGAACACCAGGTACCGGGAGGGAATTGAAAGCTGGGTGGTCAGACGGGCGCCTTTGGTACCGATCGGATCCTTGGTAACCTGGACGACCAGGGACTGCCCCTCACGGAGCAGGCTGCGAATATCAGGAACGGTTCTTGGGGTATCGTCGGGCCCATCACCACTGGACTGACCCGGAACCACATCGGAGGCATGGATAAAGGCTGCCCGCTCCAGACCAATGTCGACGAACGCCGCTTCCATGCCCGGCAAAACGCGCACCACTTTGCCCTTGTAGATGTTCCCGACAATGCCTTTCCTGCTGGCTCGCTCTATATAGACTTCCTGCAGCATACCGTTTTCTACCAGGGCCACCCGCGTTTCCACGGGGGTGACGTTGATAAGAATCTCTTCGCTCATAGCGTTTGGCTCTCCAGACTGCGCGGCCAGTTTTTCCAGACCGGGTAACCGGCATTTGCCAGTAATACTGCTGTCTCCTGCAGCGGCAAACCAACCACGGCGCTGTAGCTACCCCGAAGTTCATCGACAAAAATACCACCAAGCCCCTGAATTCCATAACTTCCGGCCTTGTCCATCGGTTCTCCGCTGGCGACATAGGCCTCAATTTCGTCAGCAGACAGGCTCCGGAACCGGATCTCCGTGACCACCCGTCGGGAATGACACCGGCCGTTACAAACCAGGGCTACGGCGGTCATCACCTGATGGGTCGCACCGGAGAGCCGGAGCAGGGTCGCTCTGGCCTCGGCGGTGTCATAGGGTTTACCAAGGACGACACCGCCGAGAACCACGGAGGTGTCGGAGCCCAGCACCAGGCATTCCGGGGACGCGCCCGCCACCACCAACGCCTTTTCCCGGGCCAGGCGCTCTACATAGTGTTCCGGCGTTTCCTCCGGCGCCGGTGTCTCATCGATATCCGCCGGACGCACAGAAAAATTCAGGCCGATTTGCTGCAACAGCTTCGCCCGGCGTGGCGACGCCGAGGCGAGAATGATTGATGCCATGGCTAACCCAGTTTGCGGTTAATGTTGTCCAGCAGGATACAGAATACCGGCCACGCCAGCGCGCTGGTCAGGGCTGGCCAGAGGTAGCTGAACCCGGCATTTTCGGCACCCAGTAACTGCTTCACGAAATGCACCAGCATCTGATTGATGCCCAGCAACAGGAACACCATCAGGCATTGCTGGGGCATCGGATACATGCGTAATCGTTGATGGAGGGTGAGCACCAGGAAGGCAATCAGTGTCATGGCCATGGCGTTCACGCCAAGGGGGGTGGCTTCCAGCACATCCAGCAGCAGCCCGAGACACCAGGCCAGCACGATGCCGAACTGAGCAGGAGCCCGGAACGTCCAGTAAAAAACCACCAGCCCCAGCCACTCGGGGCGGAACTCGAACCAGCCCACGGGAAACAGGGAAATACTGAATACCAGGGCAACAACCACGGAAAGCACGAAAACCGGATAGCTGATGACCGATAGCATCAACCCTGCCCTCCCTGATTGTTGTCTTCGCCAACATTGACGGCAGACCCGCCCTCAGCCGTCCCGGCCTCGGTCGGGGCGGCACTCTTCGGCGGGAACACAATCAGTACCAGACGACTCTGATTCAGCCGCGCCTTGGGCGTGGCTTCGATGGAAACGAAGGGGTTGCCCGGCTCCTTGGCGATGCGGCTGACCTCGGCGACCGGATAGCCCCGCGGAAACCGGCCACCAAGGCCGGAACTGACCAACAAATCGCCTTCACGGATATCGGCGGTATCCGGCACATGAACGAGATCCAGGGTATCGGTATCGCCGGTACCCAGCAGGATTGCCCGCAACCCGTTGCGCACAACCTCCACCGGAACTGCATGGCTGCTGTCGGAGACCAGCAATACCCGAGAGGTGATCTCGCTGCTCCGCACCACCTGCCCCATCAGTCCATGGGCATCAAGGATGGCCTGACCGGATGACAAGCCGTCGCTGAGACCTTTGTTGATAACAATTTCGTGGGAAAAAGGGTCCGGGGAAACGCCGACCACCTCGCCAACAATGACCCGGTCATCCAGCACTTCAGAGGAGTTCATCAGGCGGCGCAGTTCGTTGTTTTCAGATGCAAGAGCGGCGTATTTCAGGGCTCGGCGCTTGAGGATCAGCAAACGGGCCCGGAGGTCTTCGTTCTCTGCCTGAAGGTCCTGCTTATTTTCAAACAGCCCGGCCACCCAGTCGGTAAATTCGTGGGGCGCGTTGCCCAGCCAATACACGGGTGCCAGCCCTGTTGCAATGGTGCTGCGCACGGTTGATAGCTTGTCGAAACGCGCATCGGCAATCACCAGAGCTGCCGATAGGAGCAGAACGATGAGGAGCCTGAAGCCGGGAACCGAGCCCTGGACGAAGATGGTTTTAATGGCGAGCCCTCCCCACAGGACTAACCCTCCGGGGAGAACATGCCGATGCCACCCCGGTCAATCACTTCCAGCGCCCTGCCGCCACCACGGGCAACACAGGTTAGCGGATCTTCAGCGATGATCACCGGCAGGCCGGTTTCTTCGCTGATCAGTTTGTCCAGCCCGCGCAACAGGGCGCCACCGCCAGTCAATACAATACCGCGCTCGGCGATGTCGGAAGCCAGTTCAGGCGGTGACTGCTCGAGAGTACTCTTGACGGTCTGGACGATCTGCGCCAGGGATTCCTGCAGCGCGTCGAGAATTTCTTCACTGCTGAGGGTGAATGCCCGAGGCACACCCTCGGCAAGATTGCGACCGCGAACATCGATCTCGCGGATTTCGAGGCCTTCGTAGGCGCAGCCGATTTCGTGCTTGATGCGTTCGGCGGTAGCGTCACCAATGAGGCTGCCGTAATTGCGGCGCACGTAAGTAACGATGGCTTCGTCGAATTTGTCACCACCAACCCGCACCGACTCCGCATAGACAATGCCGTTCAGGGAAATAATGGCGATTTCGGTGGTACCACCACCGATGTCGACGATCATGGAGCCACTGGCTTCTTCGACCGGCAGACCGGCACCGATGGCGGCGGCCATGGGCTCTTCAATCAGGAGTACTTCCCGGGCACCGGCGCCAAGGGCGGATTCGCGAATGGCTTTGCGCTCTACCTGGGTGGACTTGCTGGGCACACACACCAGTACTCTTGGGCTCGGGGTAATAAAGCTGTTCTCATGCACTTTGTGAATAAAGTGCTGGAGCATTTTTTCGGTGACAACAAAGTCTGCAATCACACCGTCTTTCATAGGGCGAATGGCGGTGATGTTCCCCGGAGTACGGCCGAGCATGCGCTTGGCTTCGGCGCCGACAGCAGCGACCATTTTCTGGGAGTTGCTGGTACGAATGGCCACTACCGAGGGCTCGTTCAGCACTATTCCGCGCTCACGCACGTAGATCAGGGTGTTGGCGGTTCCCAGGTCGATGGACAGGTCGCTGGAGAAGATGCCTCGGAGTCTTTTTATCAACATTCGTGTAGTTTCAACCTGAGAGTTGCGGTTGCGGAGAAAAGATGCGGCAACTTTAGCAGTGAGGCCCCCTGCAGGCAAGGCGCTCGCGTGGGTATGGGGTCCCGCAATTATTCGAATCTGTTATCATATTGTGTTCTTGTTTCTGGTACTGGTGCCTGGGGTCTGACGGGATGACCTTTCCAAAACACGCCCGTGAACCCGTCCATGGGGGGCTCGGGCGCAGCCATCCATGGCTGCTTACGGTTTTGGAAAGGCCATCCCGCCAGACCCCGACGATCATTCCGGGTAAACGCCAAACCTCCGGAAGCGATTGGTGGCACAGAATAATTACTCAAGTTTCATGTAGCTGGAGAGGTAATGTGAGCATTTCCCGCGAGGATATCGAGAAGGTCGCCGTGCTCGCCCGCATCAAGGTGGACGATAAGCAGGTGTCGGCGCTGGAGAGTGATCTGGGGAATATTCTGGATCTGGTGGATCAGTTGGGGGCGGCGGACACCGATGATGTCGCGCCCATGGCGCATCCGCTGGATGCGGTGCAGCGTCTGCGGGCGGATGAGGTGACGGAGACCAACCAGCGGGCGGCGTTCCAGGCCATTGCGCCGGCCA
>JAXHUV010000089.1:0-9348 GCA_034189445.1 Pseudomonadota bacterium | reverse complement strand
CCTGTTCCTGTTCTCCAGTGGCCGTCTGGTAACGGGCCAGCAGCCTGTCCTTGGCACTGCGGCGGCCTACTCGGACCCACTGCCACAGGCGCTGGTACTGACCGCTATCGTTATTGGCTTCGCCATGACGGCGTTTGTTGTGGTGATGTCGCTGCGGAACCTGGCGGACAACGATGACGACCATGTTGATGGCAAACAACCCTACAAATCACCAGCCCCGGAGGAAGAAGAGGAGGTAACCGGCAAATGAACCACTGGCTTACCGCTCCTGTTCTGATTCCTTTGCTTGGGGGCATTCTTCAGGTATTCATGGGCTATGCTCCCATCACTCTGCGCCGCACCCTGGCGCTGGCAACGACGGTACTGCTGCTGGCATCCGCCATTGTGCTTCTGGTCCTGGCCAGCGACGGCAGCTATCAGGTCTATGCGTTCGGCAACTGGCAGCCGCCGTTCGGAATTGTTTTTGTTCTCGATCGCCTGGCTGCACTGATGCTGGTCGTGACGGCTGTTCTGGCTCTGTTTTGCCATATCTACGCCATCGGCGGATCCGATGAAGGCAATCGCCAATTCCATGGGTTGTTCCTGTTCCAGCTCATGGGCCTGAACATTGCTTTCCTCACCGGTGACCTGTTCAACCTGTTCGTTGCCTTCGAGGTGCTGCTTATTGCCTCCTACGGCCTGCTGATGCATGGTGGGGGAACCGTCAGAACCGTCCCTGGCCTGCATTACGTGGTTCTGAATCTGGTCGGTTCCGCAGTCTTCCTGATCAGCGTCGGAATGATCTACAGCGTCACCGGCACCCTGAACATGGCGGATCTGGCGGTCAAGGTCCCCGAAGTCTCCGGCGAGAACGTGAATATCCTCAAGGCCGGTGGCATGATGCTGTTGGTGGTCTTCGGCCTGAAAGCCGCCATCCTGCCTCTGTGCTTCTGGCTGCCCCGGGCCTATGCAAAAGCCACGGCACCGGTCGCCGCTTTGTTTGCCGTCATGACCAAGGTTGGCATTTATGCCATTTTGCGGGTGTATTTTCTGATTTTCGGCGATGATGCCGGAGAGCTGGCCAATCTCGGCATGGACTGGCTGTTCCCCATTGCCCTGGCCACCCTTGCCATGGGTGTTATCGGCGCGCTGGGTTCCGGCAGCCTCAAGACCCTGGCCGCCTGGCAGGTGATCATTTCGGTGGGCACGTTGCTCGCTCCGATTTCTCTTGGCTCCGAGGCCGGCCTTTCTGCTGCCCTCTTCTACCTGCTGAGCACCACCTGGACGGTGGGCGGACTGTTCCTTGTTTCGGAGTTGGTGGCGAATCAACGGGGCACGGCAGCGGACCGAATCATTACCGCGCCAGAAATGCGGAATCGTACGTTCCTGAGCGTCCTGTTCCTGGTTGGCGCCGTGGCCGCGGCAGGGCTACCACCCTTGAGCGGCTTTTTCGGCAAGGTACTGATCCTTAAATCCGTCGATCCCGGGGCCGAAATGGCCTGGCTATGGTCTGTTCTGCTCATTGGCAGTTTCCTGACCGTTATTGCCTATAGCCGCGCGGGCAGCATTGTTTTTTGGCGCACGGTCGATGGCCACCTGGAAAAACCAGAACCACTCAACGGCAGGATTTCTGTTGCAGCCGGCGCTCTGACGGCTCTAACGGTGGTGATGGTTGTCCTGGCAGGACCAATCACACGCTACACCGATGCCACTGCGGCACAGCTTCATAACAACGACGCCTACATCGAAATCTTGCAGACCCCCGTGGTCGGGGAGGATGACTGATGCTTGATCGCCTGAGTTTTCCGCAACCCTGGTTAAGCCTGATCCTTTTTACCACCTGGCAGTTGCTGAATGATGGTGTATCCGGCGCCAGCGTTGTGATGGGATTTATCCTCGCCTGGCTGATTCCCCAGATTACCCAGGGTTTCTGGCCCGAGCGGCCGGCTTTTGTGCAATCCTGGCGAATACCCGCCTACCTGGCAATCGTCCTGAAGGACATTGTCGTCGCCAGCTTCTCGGTGGCGCGCCTGATTCTGAGCCGGCGCCAGCCAAGACCAATCTTCGTCAGCTACCCGCTTCAGCTCGAGCACCCTCTGGCAATTTCAATTCTCGCCAGCACAATATCCCTGACGCCCGGCACGGTCTCCGCCGATGTCAGCGATGACCAGAAAACACTGCTGATTCATGCCCTGGATGCAGGCAGCGATCAAGAGGTTATCGAAACCATTCACAGGCGCTACGAGAAGCCCCTGATGGAGATGTTCCAATGATGACAATCGCCCTCTACATCACCATTGCCATGGTTACCCTGGCCGTCCTGCTCAACGTCTATCGGCTGATCAAGGGACCGGACGCACCAGACCGGGTATTGGCGCTGGATACGCTTTACATCAACGCCATCGCCCTGATCATTCTGCTCGGCATTACGCTCGGTACTCGCATGTACCTTGAAGCGGCCCTGCTGATTGCGGTGATGGGCTTCGTGGGAACCGTTGCCATGGCCAAGTACCTTAAGCGGGGAAGCGTCATTGAATAGAACCCTTGTTAACCCTTCGCCTGAAGGAGAAATATCACTATGAACCCGATTGCGGAATATCTTATATCGGCACTGCTGCTACTGGGTGGCGCTTTTACCCTGACGGGCGCCATCGGCCTTGCCAGACTGCCGGATTTCTTCACCCGTCTCCATGGGCCAACCAAAGCCAGCACCGTGGGTGTTGGCGCCATCATGCTGAGCTCCGTAGGTTATTTCAGCGCTGCTGGTTCCAGCATCGGAGTTTCGGAGATTCTCATCACCGTGTTTCTGCTGATGACCGCCCCGGTAAGCGCAAATATCCTGGCCAAGGCAGCGATGCATATCGGTGTCAAAACCACGGAGCATACCAGGGGTCATCCCTGGGACCAGTAAACCCTGCAACCGGGAAAGAGGAAACAACTAATGGCTCAAACCCGCATTCTACCCCCGGCTGAAAATGCCTATCAGTACCCGCTGCTGATCAAACAACTCCTGCTCTCGGGCCCCAGGTATAATCCGGACCAGGAAATTGTCTACGCGAACCACGGCAAATACACCTACACCGATCTGGTTGAGCGCATCCACCGCCTGGCCAATGCACTGACTGATGCCGGTGTCAAACCGGGCGATACCGTTGCCATGATGGACTGGGATACGCCCCGGTATCTGGAGTGTTTCTTTGCCATTCCAATGCTTGGTGCCATTCTGCACACGGTTAATATCCGCTTGTCCCCGGAACAGATCGTTTACACCATGAACCACGCCGAGGACGACGTTGTATTGGTGCACGATGACTTCCTGCCAATCATGGAAGGCGTGAAAGACGAGATAAAAACCGTCAAAACCTGGATTCAGATAACCGAAAGTGATACGCCACAGGCAACCTCTATCCCTGCGATCGGTGGCTATGAGAGCCTGCTGGACAAAGCCGACAATCATTTCGACTTCCCCGATTTCGACGAAAACAGCGTGGCAACCACCTTCTACACCACCGGTACCACCGGCAATCCGAAGGGCGTTTACTTCAGTCACCGCCAACTGGTATTGCACACCCTGGCAACGACCAGCACAGTCGCCTCATCCGATGAGATGCCGCTCATGCGCTCGTCATCGGTTTACATGCCATTGACTCCCATGTTCCACGTTCACGCCTGGGGCATACCCTATGCCGCCACCATGATCGGCATTAAACAGGTATACCCGGGCCGCTATGAGCCCGAGCTGCTGGTCGACCTTCTGAAAGAGCATAACGTAACCTTCTCCCACTGTGTGCCAACCATCATGCAGATGATAATGGCCACCGAGTCGATCAAGACTGCGGATCTCAGTAACTGGCATGTGCTGATCGGCGGCAGCGCTCTGACTAAAGGATTGTGTAACGCGGGAGCGAAGCTAGGAATCAAGATGTACACCGCGTATGGCATGTCTGAAACCTGTCCATTGCTGTCCGCTTCGCACCTTAAGCCGGAAGATCTGGAACTGCCGCTTGAACAGCAAACGGCGATCCGGGTAAAGACCGGCATTGCCACGCCCATGGTTGAACTGGAAATCGTGGACCCGGAAGGCAATCCGGTCCCCCATGACGGCGAGGCCAAAGGCGAAATCGTGGCCCGCGCTCCCTGGTTGACCCAGGGTTACTTCAAGGAGCCCGAGAAAGGCGAACAGCTTTGGGAAGGCGGCTGGCTTCATACCGGCGATGTGGCTTCCATGGAACCGGACAACACCATCACCATCAAGGATCGCATCAAGGACGTGATCAAGACCGGCGGCGAGTGGCTGTCTTCACTGGACCTGGAGAACCTGATCAGCCAGCATCCGGCGGTGGCCGGCGCTGCCGTGGTTGGCGTACCCGATGAAAAATGGGGCGAACGCCCGCACGCACTGGTTACACTGAAACCCGGTGAGCAAGCCAGTGCCGAGGATATCCAGAACCACCTGAAGCAATTCGTGGAGAGCGGCGAAATCAATAAATGGGCTATCCCGGAGCTGATTGATTTCGTGAAGGATATTCCCAAGACCAGCGTTGGCAAGATCAACAAGAAGCTGATTCGGGATCAATTAAAATAAACTGTTTCGTGGCAGGACCACGGGGTCAGATGAACGCTTCCATCTGGCCCCTTTTCCAGTTCTACAGACCGGAGAACGTAAAATCCACGTCCGGCGTGCGGCCGTCAATGATGTCCGCAAGCGCTGCGGCAGAACCACAGGAATGGGTCCAGCCCAGGGTGCCATGCCCGGTATTCAGGTACAGGTTGGCAAAGTGGCTCTTGCCGATATATGGCACGTTGGAGGGGGTCGAAGGCCGCAAACCGGCCCAGAATTCGGCCTGATCCCAGTAACCCGCGTCGGGCATGACTTCCGCCGTGCGGCGGACGATGGCGCGGCAACGGGTGTAATTCAGTTTTCGGCTGTAGCCACTGAGTTCTGCCGTGCCCGCCACACGCAGGCGGTCCCCAAGGCGTGAGTAGACCAGCTTGTACTCATCGTCGGTCAGGCTGACCTTAAACGCCGCCTTCTCGTTTTTCACCGGCACGGTAATCGAATAGCCCTTGGCCGGGTATATGTTAAGGAAAATACCCAGCTGCCGGGCGAGTGCCGCACTGAAGCTACCCAAACTCAGCACATAGGCATCCGCCCGGAGAGTTTCATGGTGGCCTCCGCAGAGCGTCTGGACCCCGAGAACCCGCTCGCCGGCGCGCTCGAAACCCAGGATTTCAGTACCATACCGAAACTCCACCCCGGCTTGCGCGCAGCGGCTGGCGAGATTCTGGGTGAACAACCGGGCATCACCGGATTCGTCTTCAGAGGTGTAGGTTGCACCAGCGATCCGGTTGCGGATCGGTTTGAGTGCCGGTTCCAGTTCAACCGCGCGGTCAGCATCGATGATCTGCCGGTCACAGCCCAGATCCTGCATCATCCGGGTAGGCTCCCGGGCGCGGTCGAACACTGCGGGATTGGTGTAGAAATGCAGGATCCCCTTCTCAAGATGGTCATATTTTATCCCGACATCTCTGCGCAAGGCCTGCAACTGGCCCCGGCTGTAGATGCCGAGGTTCACCAACTGGCGGATATTGTGAGCGACCCTGGCCGAGGTACACTGGCCCAGAAAAGACAGCGCCCATCGCCACTGGGCCGGATCCAGCTTTGGCCGGAACAACAGGGGCGCATCCGACTCCGGCTGAGTCAGCCATTGCAATATTTTCAGCGGGGCTGACGGGTTGGCCCAGGGCTCCGCATGAGACACGGAAATCTGACCGCCATTGGCATAACTGGTTTCCAGGCCGACCTGATTCTGGCGCTCAACCACGGTTACCTGGTGTCCCTGCTTTTGCAGATACCAGGCCGTGGTTGTGCCGACAACGCCTGCGCCCAAAACCAGTATATGCATGTTCACCTCCGGTCGAACGGAACCCGCCCTCCTCTCTCCCATGGGACACCCCCGGGGATTTCCGGCCAGATTCCGGTTGATATGAAACTCGGAATTCGTTGCTCTCAGGCTCTGTTGTAATGTGAGGCTGGGAAATGGCTGGTTCTATCGTCAATTGCCATCAGCCACCAGAGCGCTTGACGGTCCACCCCTTCTGTTCAAGCAATGGAACCAGAAGGTCCCGCTGGTCACCCTGGATTTCGACCACACCGTCTTTTACCGTGCCACCAGTGCCACATTTAGCTTTCAACACCTTGGCCCAGGCTTTGAGTTCTTTGTCATCCAGTGGAATACCGGTGATCAGGGTTACGCCTTTGCCTTTGCGGCCTTTTGTTTGCCGGCTCACCCTGACGATACCGTCTGTGGCAGGCCGTGATGGTGCAGCGCAGCTGCATTCATTCACCGGGTTGCGACAATCCGGGCACATACGCCCCTGCTCGGTCGAAAAAACCAGACCGCCCTCAGTTCGCTTTTTCATTCCGTCTCCGTGCTACTCCTGTCTTGCCCGGTCGTGCTATCAATCAAGACCGGGAGGATATTTGCTGAACATTTCCGCCACGACCTCGTCGATCAACTGTCGCCGGTCCTCCGGCGACTGATTCTCGTTCAGATAGCGCCTGCTGGCGGCACGCCAGACAACTTCCTTCGACTTGCTGTCCGCCAGCTCTACCACCAGCTTACCCTCCCTGATCTCACGCACAGGTGGCGGCGCGGACAGGGCCCAGCCGAAGTCCCCTCTGCCAAAACCGAACCCGAGCCCCAGGCCAATCTGCTCAAGCCTCTCTTCGGGCACGACCTGCCAGCTAACCAGCAAATCCGCCTCGGCATCCGGTAACCGGCGCAGGGCTTTGCGATTCAGCTCTCGTTCAATGGCAGCGCGCACGCGAGTACCATCCAGTGAGGTAAAAGCCGAAGAGTCGGAACCCTTTGCAAAGGCCCAGGATGAATAATTTCCAAAAACCACAGATGAGCTGTAGTCGGTCACCACATCGCTGGCGCAACCGGCCAGAGCCAATGTTACAACCGCCAACATCAGAAAACGCATCATGATTGCTGCCCTCGACAGAGAATGTCACTGAACACCAGTATACGCCTGGTGGGCGTGTGACGATGCCCCGGGATCCTTCACCCCTTCACCTTTCAAAACGGTAATCCAGCTTATGGGCATCGCAGAAAGCCCCAAACGCTGTCATCCTGTCCTCCGGAATCAGCACTCGCGCACTAACGGACGCCCCATAGTCCACCGACTCCACCGATGCACTGTTAACCTCGCACCAGTGGCGCAGTGGCTGCTCGTCGGCAAAGGACAGGGAAACCAGCGCGCCCCTCATGGGCTTGTGGACCACCCGGCCAACCGTGGAAAGAACACTCTCCGCCGCCCCGGCATAGGCCCGCACCAGTCCGCCGGCACCCAGCTTGATACCGCCAAAGTACCGGATAACCATCACCAGGACATCGCCCATATCCTTGTGCTGAATCACATTCAGAATCGGCTTCCCAGCGGTTCCGGAAGGTTCACCGTCGTCGTTCATGGCGGCCTCGGCGGCTGAACCGGGGCGACCGATCTGGTAGGCCCAACAGATATGGCGGGCATCCGGGTGATCCTGGCGTGCCTGTTCCAGCCAGCCTTTCACTTCCTCCCGCGAGTTCACCGGCGTTATCCGGGCAATGAACCGGCTTTTCTTCACTTCGGTTTCACGCTCAAGGTATCCTGCGGGAACGGGGTAATCTTTTTTCATTTACAAGTCCAATGGCAATACGCTGGCGGGCGGATTAACGGTGATCAAAAGCCGTGCCGTGGCGTATGGTATCAAGTATACAAAGGAGTTTTCTCTCACCATGTCAGAATCCGGACCAGCGACGCTTACCCTGGAAACCTGTGCCAGCATCAATGACATCCCCGCACAAGAGTGGCAACGACTGGCGGGGTGTGCCAACCCCTTTGTCCGCTACGAGTTTTTCCGGGCTCTGGAAGCGTCCGGTTGTACATCCACGGCAACCGGGTGGTCTCCCAGACACCTCATATTCCGGTCGGATAACAAAATCGTCGGCCTGGCACCGGCTTTCCTGAAAAGCCACTCCATGGGGGAATATGTTTTCGACTGGGCCTGGGCCGATGCCTACCAGCGCCATGGTCTTGCATATTACCCGAAACTGCTGATCGCCATCCCTTTTACACCCTCTGCCGGCCCCCGGTTGTTACTGGACCCGGACCTGCGACAACAGCTGACACCAGAACAGATCCACGGCCTGCTGGACACGCTGACCGAGGAACTGGGCGCCCACTCCTGGCACCTGCTGTTTCCGGACAGCCGGGACCAGCAACTGCTGCACCACGACGGGGAGCTACACCGCATCGGATGCCAGTTCCACTGGCACAACCACGGTTACCGGAACTTCGAGGATTTTCTGGCAGCACTGACTTCCCGCAAGCGTAAATCCATTCGCAAGGAGCGTCGCCAGGTTGCGGAACAGGGCATTTCCTTTGCCCGCTTTCACGGCCGGGATATTCCGGAACAGGTGCTTTCGGCCTTCTACCTATTCTACCAGGCGACCTACCTGAAACGGGGCCAGCGGCCTTACCTCAACAAGCGATTCTTCGAGCTGCTTCTGGCGCAGTTGCCCGAGCATGTGCACCTCATCATGGCGAAGCACGAAGACGAAATGATTGCCGGGGCCCTGTTCCTGGCCGGCGAAGACACACTCTACGGGCGTTACTGGGGCTGTCTGGACGAATACAACCACCTGCACTTCGAAACCTGTTACTACCAGGGTATTGAGTTGGCCATGGATCTGGGCCTGAGCCATATTGACGCCGGTGCCCAGGGTGAACACAAACTGGTACGTGGTTTTGAGCCGGTGATTACCCATTCCTGGCATGGCATTCTGCACCCCGGCTTCCGAGAGGCCGTTGAACGCTTCACCCAGGAAGAAGCCGACCATGTGCTCGGTTACTTCAAAGAGGCTGAATCTGCCCTGCCCTTTCGACAGTAAAGGCAGGGCTGGCCTTCACACTGAGAAACTCCGACAGAATTGGTCTGGGCCGGACACTGACGTATTTATCCGATCAGCGAATGGCGCAACCAGCCTGGCGGCGGCAGCTTCCGGTTACAGTTGCTTCAGTGCGGCATCGAGAGTCTCGCCGATCCTCGCGTTCAGTTTCAGGTCCACCAGATCCTCAGCCCGTGTTCGCCCCAGGTTCAGGGTGGCAATGGGCTTGCTCCACTCGTTGGCGTACCGGCAGAAACGGAAGCCGGAATACACCATCAACGACGAACCAATCACCAGAAGACCATCACTGGCTTTCAGCGCATCCAGGGCCGAATGCACCCGGTCCTTGGGGACGAAGTCACCAAAGAACACCACATCCGGCTTCAGAATCCCCTGACAGCTCGGACAGTCCGCCAGCCGGAATGCCTCGAAC
>JAXHUV010000088.1:0-9399 GCA_034189445.1 Pseudomonadota bacterium | reverse complement strand
CGTGAACCCATCCCTGGGGGCTTGATCGCAGCATCCATGCTGCTCACACTTTTGAAACCCGCACCCCACCAGCCGTCCCGACTCCCTTCGCATGCCAGAAACCAATACCGGCATTTTGACAAATTTCTTTTGAAACCTCGGAAATACGCCGCCGGTCAGGCAAACAAACCACCTTTCCTTCCCTCAAACCGCCGACTCCCTTGTCCGAAAGCCGGTGGGGGGCAGGTCTGTCACAGACTGTGAGCAGCATGGATGCTGCGATCAAGCCCCCAGGGATGGGTTTACGGCGTGTCTGTGACAGGCCTGTCCCCATCGGCTCAACTCCAAAGCAAGCGGCCAGAAAAGGTCAACTCCCAGGCCTAAACCTTGATGCTCAACAAGGGCTCCCCGGGAGTCACGGCCTTACCAGGCTCAACATGCATGGCGCTGATCTCGCCGGCCTGGGTCGCGTTTATCTCGAATTCCATTTTCATAGCCTCGACGATCACCAACGGATCACCCTCGGCCACGGTATCACCAGGCTTCACCAGGCACTTCCAGATGTTGCCGGCAATCTCCGCACTCACCAGCTCGCCGAATTTCGCCAGGTCAGACACGTCCGCTTTCGGCGGGGCCTTGGCCAGTTTATCCAGTTCCTCGGCTTCGCTGTCCTTCCACAGAGCCACTTCCCTGGCATAGGCCGCCTGCTGCAGTTCGCGGAACTCGGCAATGGAGTCGGCGTTGGCGTCGAGGAAGGCCTGGTGGGATTTGAGGTCGAAGGTTTCTTCTTCGATTTCCACCGTCAGCTGGCCGGCGCGGAACTGGTCGCGCATTTCGTCCAGTTCGGCTTCGGTCACCGGGTAATAGCACACCTGATCGAAGAACCGTAGCAGCCAGGGGGCGTCTTCGGCGAACTGGGGGTTTTTCAGGTATTTGTTCCAGATCGGCAGGGTGCGGCCGACAAGCTGGTAGCCGCCGGGCGAGTCCATGCCGTAGATGCACATGTACACGCCGCCAATGCCCACGGTGCCCTCCGCCGTGTAGGTCCGGGCCGGGTTGTACTTGGAGGTGAGCATCCGGTGCCTTGGGTCCAGGGGCACGGCGCAGGGGGCGCCGAGGTATACGTCACCAAGGCCAAGCACCAGGTATCTTGCCGAGAACAGGATGTCGCGGACGGCCTCGCGGCTGGGCAGGCCGTTGATGCGCTGCATGAAGTCGACGTTGTTGGGCAGCCAGGGTGCGGTATCGCGCACGGACTGGCGGTATTTGTCCACTGCCTCCAGGGTGGCGCTGTCTTCGAAGGCCATGGGCAGGTGAATCACCCGGCTGCGGACTTTCAGTTCATCCGTGGGCGGCAGGGTGGCTTCCAGGTCCAGCAGGTACTCCATCAGCGCCGCCTGTGGCAGGAGGCGGGCATCGTACCGCAACTGCAGCGAGCGCACGCCCGGCGATAGCTCCAGCAGGCCGTTGGGTTGCACATCGGCGATGGCTTCCATCAGGGCGTGGATGCGCAGGCGGAAGCCCAGATCCATCACGTTGGGGCCGTATTCCAGCAGGATATACTGGTCGCCGGCCTGGCGGTAGGTGACTTCCGGGCGGCTGTCGGTTTCTTCCAGATGGGCCAGGATCGTCGCGGAAAGATTGTTCACCGGAGCGAGGTCTGGCTTTACCAGGTTCACTTCCGGCGGTGCCATCAGGCTCTTGATGGCCAGTTCCTGGCGTTCGGACAGTTCCACGGCCGTGTCGTTATCAATGGCCAGGAACCGGATGGTATCGCCGGGTTTTACCTGGCCGACTTTCCACAGCTCCGCCTTGGCGATGGTTACCGGGCACACAAAGCCGCCCAGGCTGGGGCCGTCTTTGGTGAGGATCACGGGCATGTCGCCGGTAAAATTGATGGAGCCGATGGCGTATTCGCAGTCGTGGATGTTGGAGGGGTGCAGGCCGGCTTCGCCGCCGTCGGCCCGGGTGAACTCGGGCTTGGGGCCGTTCAGGCGGATGCCCAGGCGGTTGGAGTTGTAGTGCACTTCCCAGTCCTGCTCGAAGAACTTCTCGATGGACTTTTCGGTGAAGAAATCCGGAGCACCATGGGGACCATAGAGCACGCCGATTTCCCAGTGGTCAGGGTAGTTGGGGATCAGGTCCGGATCCGCCGGGGCCGGATCGTGTGTCGGTGCCGTGGTGGTGCAGGCCGGCAGGTTGATCTGGCTGATGCCGAGCATGTCGCCGGGGCGCAAGGGCCGGCCACCGTGGCCGCCGAACTGGCCGAGGGCGAAGGTGGAGCGACTGCCGAGATAAACCGGTACATCGAAACCACCGCGCACGGCGAGATAGGTGCGACAGCCCTTGATGGCCTTGCCCACCGCCAGAACCTGGCCGGCTTTGACGGTGATGGGTTTCCAGAACTCCACCGGCTTGTCGTCCAGGGTGGCTTCGGTGAGGGCGCCGGTCAGGGCCACGATGGAATCCTTGTGGAACTTCAGGCTGGGGCCGATAAGCGTGGCTTCCAGGCCGGCGGCTTCGCCATGGTTGCCGACGATGCGGTTGGCAATCCGGAACGCGTAGTCATCCATGGGGCCACTGGGCGGCACGCCGATGTTCCAGTAACCCACGCGGCCCGGGTAGTCCTGTACGGTGGTGTAGGTGCCGGGTTTCACCACTTCGGCGACGGAAGGCCTGAACTCGAAGCATTCCAGTGCCCGGGTGGAGACAATGCCATCGGCAAAGCTCTGCTGGGCCACCACCTGGCGCAGGTAATCCAGGTTGGTGGCAATGCCCATCAGCCGGGTTTTGGCCAGGGCGGCTTTCAGTTTGGCCAGGGCCTCGTGCCGGTCTTTGCCGTGCACAATCAGCTTGGCAATCATCGGGTCGTAGTGGGCGGACACTTCGCTGCCGTTTTCCACCCAGGTATCCACCCGCACATCGTCTTCCGGCCAGTGCACGTCGGTCAGTTCACCGGGCGAGGGCTGGAAATCCTTCAGCGGATCTTCGGCGTAGATGCGCACTTCCATGGAGGCGCCGTTCAGGTCAGGCTGGAAGTTCGCCAGATCCGGACTTTCGCCGGCGGCAATTTTCAGCATCCACTCAATCAGGTCCAGACCGGTGACGGACTCGGTCACCGGGTGCTCTACCTGTAAGCGGGTATTCACTTCCAGGAAGTAGAACTCGTCGCGGTCGGCGTCGTAGATGTATTCCACGGTGCCGGCGGAGCGGTAATTCACCGACTGCCCGAGGGAGACGGCGGCATCCAGCATCTTCTGGCGGGTGGCGGCCGGCAGGTTCGGCGCCGGGGTTTCTTCCACCACCTTCTGGTTGCGGCGCTGCAGGGAGCAGTCCCGCTCCCCGAGGGCGACGACATTGCCTGCGCCGTCGCCGAATATCTGCACTTCCACATGGCGGGCGCGGGCGATGAAACGTTCCAGGAACACGCCGCTGTCGTTAAAGAAGCTCTGGCCCTGACGGCGCACGGTTTCAAAGGCATCCCGCAGTTCGCTTGCGCTGTTGCAGCGGGTCATGCCGATGCCGCCCCCGCCAGCGGTGCTTTTCAGCATCACCGGGTAGCCCAGGCGGTCGGCGGTTTGCAGAGATTCCTCCAGGCTTTCCAGCAGGCCGCTGCCCGGCGCCAGGGGCACGCCGGCGGCTTCCGCCAGTTCCCGGGCCCGGTGCTTCAGGCCGAATTCCCGCATCTGGGTCGGGGTGGGGCCAATAAAGGCAATGCCATCGGCTTCGCAGGCCTCGGCGAAGTCGGCGTTCTCGGAAAGAAAGCCATACCCCGGAATGATCGCCTCGGCGCCGGTGTGCTTGACGGCGGCCAGAATCTGGGCCATGTCGAGGTAGGTTTCGCTGGCGCCGTTACCGGTGAGGGCCACGGATTCATCGGCCAGGGTGACGTGCAGGCCATGGCGATCCTGGTGGGAATAAACAGCGACACTGCCAACGCCCATGGCCTTGAGGGTGCGAATGGTGCGGATCGCAATTTCACCTCGGTTGGCGATCAGTACTTTCGAGAACATGGTCTGGAATCTCCTGTGAACCCGGGGTCAGAAGAAAGCCTTCTTCTGACCCCTTTTTCGAATTTTTAACTTGGGGTCAGATGAAAAGTTCATCTGACCCCGTTTTCATCTGACCCCACTTTCAGCAGTGACGAAGGCGCGCCAGCCGCCGAATTCGGTGACATCCCGGGCGCCGTCGAAGCCGTAGCCTTCACAGATAAAGCCGTTCACCCAGCGGCCATCGGCCAGTTCCACATTGCCGATGCCCAAAGGAGCAGGAATCAGATCCACGAAGGAGCCGAAGGCCGAGGCGGGCATTTCCCAGACTTCCACGATGATTGACTCTCCTTCACCACCGCCCTCGCCCGCTGTTACCCGTTTCAGGCCGGGCTTGGGCGGGGTTGTATTGGGCAGGGCGTAAAGCCGGTAATGGGCGGAGGTGGTGGTTTGCTCCAGTAGCACCGAGCGGCGCTTAGTCAATTGCGTGTTCAGGGGCATGCCGCTGAGGTGAGCGCCTACTACCGCCACCTGAACCGTGGGCGTTGAAATGGCCGCGCCCGGGGTTTCTTCCGGGCGGTCTTTATCGGTGGCGCCCAGGGGCGTCGGGTGAGCGTTCAGCCACTGGCAGGCCAGGTGTTGCAGCTCAGTGTCTTTCCAGGCGCCGCTGATCAGCGTTACGCCAAAGGGCAGGCCGTCGTCCCGGAAGCCAGCGGGAATCGCCAGGGCGCTCATGTCCGCCAGGTTCACAAAATTGGTGTAGGTGCCCAGCTGGCTGTTGAGGGTAACCGGGTCTGCGTTTACCGCTTCAATAGTCGGCGCCGTGGGGGCCGTGGGCACCAGCAGGGCGTCCACATCGGCCAGCAATTCATCAATCCGGCGCAGCAGCTCTTCCTTGTGGTATTGGGCCTTGAAGGTGTCGGTGGCGGTAAACTTGCCGGCATTTTCGATAATGCCTTTCACTATCGGGTTCATCTCGCTGGCGTGGCTCGCCATGAAGGCTTCCACAGCGGTATGGCGTTCAGCCACCCACGGGCCTTCATAAAGCAGGGCAGCCAGCTCCAGCATGGGGCTGAAATCCAGCGCTACCAGCTCAACATTCTGCTGCCGCCACAGGCTGATGGCGGTATTCCAGGCCGCTTCCGACTGCTGGTCGCCAAACCATTGCGGGTGTTCCGGAATGGCCAGGCGTTTGATCGGGCCCGGCCGGCGAATGGCCGGGCCGTCCAGGGGCAGGGCACAGGGCGCCTGGCGGGAGAAGGCATCGTCGGCATCAAACCCGGCCATGGCATCGGCCACCACCCCGGCGTCGTTCACTGTTAGCGCAAATACAGACACACAATCCAGGGAACGGCAGGCCGGCACCACGCCCTGAATGCTGAACAGCCCCTTCGTCGGCTTCAGCCCCACCAGGTTGTTCAGCCCCGCAGGCACGCGCCCGGAGCCGGCGGTATCGGTACCCAGCGCAAACGGCACCAGGCCCCGGGCCACCACGGAAGCCGAGCCGGAACTGGAGCCGCCGCTCACCACCTCCGGCCTGAAGCTGTTTGGTACCGCACCGTATGGCGATCGCGTACCCACCAGCCCGGTGGCGAACTGGTCCAGGTTGGTCTTACCGATCAGCACCGCGCCGGCGGCCTTCAGCCGGGCTATGGTGTTGGCATCCTGCTCTGGTTGGTAGGCGTACGCCGGGCAGCCGGCGGTGGTGTCGAACCCGGTAGCGTCAATGTTGTCCTTCGCGGCGAAAGGAACGCCGTACAGCGGCAGGCGGCTGACATCACCGTCCACCTTATTAAGCGTGCCCGCCAGATCGAACAGGGCTGCCTGCAACTGCGTGCTAGCTGATAGTGCAATCCAGGCGTTGTCTGTTGTATCCAGGCTGGCGACCAGTTCGCCAATCAGTTTCTCGGGCGTAGCGCCCGACTGATAGGCCTTGCGCCAGTCCTCAATGGTCCATCCGAGTGTTGCAGGCATGGTTCGTCCTCATGTGCGTGGTCATCTTGTATACATGAGTAATGGCAATGCCCATGCCATTCGGAAGGGAATTTAAAAAAACAATAAAAACAGTGGCATGTGCGGCTATGACGATAAAAGGGACATTTTGAGGGTGCACTATTGATGGGCAGATGCACCAGAAAAAGGCCCGGAAACGGGGGGTTTACGGCTCTGGAGCGTCTGTGGAGTAGCAACGGTTAGCTTGTATACTAGATAACGTGCTGTTTTGGATGGCGTTTGATGAAATCTGGAACGCCAGATGCAGTGACAGGGGTGCGTTTACTCAAAGCGAATGGCACGAACCAACCCGTAAACAAGGACGCACAACATGACCATTAAAAAACACGTGAAACTTGGCCTCTCAGCGCTGGCCCTCTCTGTATTCCTCAACGCAATGGCCGCTGAAGACCCGATCAAGGTCGGTATCCTTCATTCACTCTCCGGCACCATGGCTATCAGTGAAACGGTCCTGAAAGACACCGTTGAAATGCTCATTGAAAAGCAGAACGCCGAAGGCGGTGTGCTCGGCCGCCAACTGGAAGCCGTGGTGGTAGACCCGGCCTCTGACTGGCCGCTGTTTGCGGAAAAAGCCCGCGAACTGCTGGCCCAGGAAAAGGTCGACGTTATCTTCGGCAACTGGACCTCGGTGTCCCGCAAATCGGTACTGCCGGTCGTGGAAGAACTCAACGGCCTGCTGTTCTACCCGGTTCAGTACGAAGGTGAAGAGTCTTCCGAGAACGTCTTCTACACCGGCGCAGCCCCCAATCAGCAGGCGATTCCTGCGGTGAACTACCTGATGAACGAAATCGGCGTGGAGCGCTGGGTGCTGGCGGGCACCGATTACGTCTACCCGCGCACCACCAACAAAATCCTTGAGACCTACCTGATGGACATGGGTGTGGCCAAGGAAGACATCATGATCAACTACACGCCTTTCGGGCACTCCGACTGGCAGAACATTGTCTCCGACATCAAACGCTTCGGTTCCGCCGGCAAGAAAACCGCCGTGGTATCCACCATCAACGGCGACGCCAACGTGCCGTTTTACCGTGAGCTGGGCAACCAGGGCATTGCTGCCTCAGACATCCCGGTGGTTGCCTTCTCCGTGGGTGAGCAGGAACTCTCCGGCATCGATACCGCACCGCTGGTGGGCCACCTGGCTGCCTGGAACTACTTCATGAGCGTGGACAGCGACGCCAACTACGATTTCATCGACCAGTGGATCGAACATACCGGTGACGAGGAAGCTGTCACCAACGACCCGATGGAAGCCCACTACATCGGCTTCAACATGTACATCGAAGCGGTCAAGAAAGCCGGCACCACCGACGTGGACGCGGTGAAAGACGCCATCATCGGCGTAAGCGTACCCAACCTCACCGGTGGCTACGCGGCCATGATGCCCAACCACCACATCACCAAGCCGGTGCTGATTGGCGAGATCCAGGACAATGGCCAGTTCTCCGTGGTGTGGGAGACCCCGGCCACCGTCGCTGGCGATGCCTGGTCTGACTACCTGCCCGGTTCCCGGGACCTGATTGCCGACTGGCGCAAGCCGATGTTCTGCGGAACCTTCAACACCAAAACCGGCAGTTGCGGTGCCTCCGCCGGCAAAATGGCGGCTGCTGACGAATAAGGTATAGCACCAGGCAGAGCAATACAGGCAATCCGGGGGTAGTAGCCATGCTGCCCCCGGTTGCCACCCCGCAACCCGCTTTCAACAGACAGGACACACTCATGGGCATCCTCCGATCGCTCACATTGCTGCTTATTGCCCTGGCTTCGGTGTTATCGCTCCCTGCGACGGCACAGGAAGAGGACCCGGGAGAGCAACTGCTGTTCAACCTCGCAGAAGCGCCGGCCAGCAAAGTGGAAGAGGCGGTTAACGCCATCGTCAGCAGCGGTGATGAGAGAGCCCGGGGCTGGCTCGAAGCCTACGGCAACAACCGCCTGAGCCGGATAAAAGACACCGGCCAGGTGGTGCTGGTTCTGAACAACCGGGGCCGGGACTGGGAAATCGCCAACCCGCTGACCGGAGAGAACATGGGCGAAATCTCCCGCCGCGAGCTGGACAGAGTCGCCATCAACAACCGCATTCGTGGCCAGCTTGAAGGCATACTCGCCATGCTGGACCTGAACGCCCCGGACCCAAACGTGCGAGAAGCCTCCGCACAGGACATGATGGGCAAAGTGGATGCCTCGCTGGTTGCACCGCTGGAAGCGCGGCTGGAGCTGGAAGAGAACGCCTCGGTACGCAACCGCATTGAAGAAGCCCTGGCCATTTACCGGGTGGGCGAGGGCAACCTGGAGGCCATCGACGTACTGGCCGGCAGCCTGCACCCCCGCGCCCGTGCCGCCCTGAACGAGGCCGTCCGGGGCGAGAACCCTGCGCTGGCCGCCGAGGCCAAACGGGCGCTGGGCACCATCGAACAGAAACTCAAACTGAACCGCGCTGCCGAGACCCTGTATTTCGGGCTCTCCCTCGGCTCGGTTCTGGTCCTCGCCGCCATCGGCCTGGCCATCACCTTCGGCGTGATGGGCGTGATCAACATGGCCCACGGCGAACTGATCATGCTGGGCGCCTACACCACCTGGGGCATGCAGCAACTCTTTCCCGGCCAGCCCGGCCTGGCACTGATTCTCTCGATCCCCGCCGGCTTTCTGGTGGCCGCCACCGCCGGCATCATCATCGAGCGCAGCGTTATCCAGTATCTGAAGGGCCGCCCCCTGGAAACCCTGCTGGCCACCTTCGGCATCAGCCTGATCCTGCAGCAGCTGGTACGCACCGTGATCTCCCCCCAGAACCGCACCGTGGTCACGCCGGAATGGATGAGCGGCTCGCTGGTGATCAACGACGCACTCTCGCTGACGCTCAATCGCCTGTACGTACTGGCGTTCGCGCTGGTGGTTTTCGCCACACTGATGCTGATCATGCGCAAGACCCGCCTGGGCCTGGAAGTACGCGCCGTCACCCAGAACCGCAACATGGCCCGGTCCATGGGCATCCGCGCCACCCGGGTGGACATCATGACCTTCGCCCTGGGCTCCGGCGTGGCCGGCCTGGCCGGGGTGGCGCTTTCCCAGCTCACCAACGTGGGCCCCAACCTGGGCCAGAACTACATCATCGACTCGTTCATGGTGGTGGTGTTCGGCGGCGTGGGTAACCTCTGGGGCACTCTCATTGCCGGGCTCTCCCTGGGCACCATCAATCAGCTGCTCGAACCCTGGGCCGGTGCCGTACTCGCCAAGATCATCGTGCTGGTGTTCATCATCCTGTTTATCCAGAAACGGCCGAAGGGATTGTTCCCGCAAAAGGGCCGAGCCGCAGAGGGCTAGGGTGTCCCGTCTAGCCAATTCTTTAATCCACTGCGAGACGCAAACGTCTCGCCCTTCGGGAGCCGCTGAACGCCTTGATAGCCGCGTTGCAGCGCCTCGA
>JAXHUV010000087.1:0-9435 GCA_034189445.1 Pseudomonadota bacterium | reverse complement strand
CAGCAAATCGCGAATAGACTCTATGCTGGACGGTTCTGAGAGTGTTTGCTTAATCCGGTTTTGTGTATGCATGGCTGACGCATGCATACATAAATGCTATTTGTCCAGGTGGCTTTTATGGGTAATGGGCAGACCTAGCCCGCTGCGGAAACCCGCAGGCTGATTTACAAACCGATTTCCGGTAGAATCCTGCCTCTGTTTTTACTCTCCATTTTCAAGAGCGAGTAAGGGTTTCATGGAAATTAATCCCATTGTGACGAAGATTAAAGAACTTCGTGAGCGCACTGAAGCGCTCAGGGGGTATCTTTGACTATGATCAGCGCAGTGAGCGGCTGGTCGAAGTCGAGCGTGAGCTGGAGCAACCCACGGTGTGGGATGATCCTGACCGGGCTCAGGCCCTTGGTAAAGAGCGGGCCGATCTCGAGCTGATCGTCAAAACGATCGATAACCTGACATCGGGTCTTGAAGACGCTGAAGGCCTGCTGGATATTGCCGCGGAAGAAGAGGATGAGGGCACCGTTGCCGAGATCGAATCAGATCTTGAGGGTCTTGATAAAGAGCTTGAGAAGCTCGAATTCCGCCGCATGTTCTCCGGCGAAATGGACGCCAACAACGCCTACCTGGACATTCAGGCCGGCTCTGGCGGTACCGAGGCCCAGGACTGGGCCAACATGCTGCTGCGCATGTACCTGCGATGGGCCGAGCGTCGGGGCTTTAAAGCGGAAATTGTCGAGTTGCAGGAAGGTGAAGTGGCCGGCATCAAGAGTGCCACTGTTCACATTCAGGGCGACTATGCCTACGGCTGGCTGCGCACCGAAACCGGTGTCCACCGGCTGGTGCGTAAATCGCCGTTCGATTCCGGCAACCGCCGCCATACGTCCTTTTCCTCGGTGTTCGTGTCGCCGGAAGTGGACGACAGCTTCGAAATCGAGATCAATCCTGCGGATCTGAGGGTGGACGTCTACCGCGCCTCTGGTGCCGGTGGTCAGCACGTAAACCGGACCGAATCCGCGGTGCGACTGACCCACAATCCCACGGGCATTGTGGTGGCCTGTCAGGCTGGCCGGAGCCAGCACCAGAACAAGGATCAGGCCATGAAGCAGCTCAAGGCCAAGCTGTTCGAGCGTGAGGTGCAGGAGCGCAACGCCGAGAAGCAGAAGGCCGAGGACGCCAAGGCTGATATCGGTTGGGGCAGCCAGATCCGCTCCTACGTTCTGGATGACAGCCGTATCAAGGATCTGCGTACCAAGGTTGAAACCAGTAATACCCAGTCGGTGCTGGACGGTGACATCGACAAGTTCATCGAAGCCAGCCTGAAGATGGCGTTGTAACCAGCGCCTTCGCCACGCTAACCCGGACAACCCGATTCCTAGTGAGCCAAAATGACTGATCAAACCCAGAATGTCGCACAGCATGAGGACAACAAGCTGATTGCCGAGCGCCGCGCCAAACTGTCGGAAATGCGCGCCCAGGGCAACGCCTTCCCGAACGACTTCCGTCGTGACGCCACCGCCGCCGAACTGCAGGCGAAATACGGTGATAAAACCAAGGAAGAGCTGGCGTCCCTCGGTATCAAGGTGGCCATTGCCGGTCGCATGATGCTCGATCGCAAGGCATTCAAGGTGGTTCAGGACATGACCGGCCGGATCCAGATCTATGCCTCCAAGGATGTCCAGAAAGACACCAAACACTGGGATCTGGGGGATATCGTGGGTGTGCGCGGCACCCTGTGCAAGTCGGGCAAGGGCGACCTGTACGTGACCATGGATGAGTATGTGCTGCTCACCAAGTCCCTGCGACCGCTCCCCGAAAAGCACAAGGGCCTGACCGACACGGAAGCCCGTTACCGTCATCGTTATGTCGACCTGATGGTCAACGAGGACAGCCGTCGGGTGTTCCATGCACGCTCGAAGATCATCAGCGCCATGCGGCAGTACTTCACCGACCGGGACTTCATGGAAGTGGAAACCCCGATGCTTCAGGTGATTCCCGGCGGTGCCACAGCGCGCCCCTTCGTGACCCATCACAATGCGCTGGGTATCGACATGTACCTGCGCATTGCACCGGAGCTGTTCCTGAAGCGCCTGGTGGTGGGCGGCTTTGAGCGGGTATTCGAGATCAACCGGAACTTCCGCAATGAGGGGCTTTCCACCCGGCATAATCCGGAATTCACCATGGTCGAGTTCTACCAGGCCTACGCGGACTTCAACGACCTGATGGATCTGACCGAGGACATGCTGCGCACCATCACCCGGAAGGTGCTGGGTACGACCACATTGGTGAACACCCGCACCCTGGCGGATGGCAGCGAAGAAACCATCGAGTACGATTTCGGCAAAACCTTCGAGCGCCTGACCGTGGTCGACGCCATCCTGCGCTCCAACCCGGACATCAAGCCCGAGCAGCTGGCGGACGACGCCAGTGCCCGCCAGGTCGCGAAGAACCTTGGCATTCATCTCAAGGATGCTTGGGGTCTGGGCAAGGTCCAGATCGAGATTTTCGAGGCGACGGCCGAACATCGCCTGATGCAGCCGACGTTTATCACCGAGTACCCGAAAGAAGTCTCGCCCCTGGCCCGCTGCAAAGACAGCAACCCGTTCGTCACCGAACGCTTTGAGTTCTTCGTGGGCGGTCGGGAAATCGCCAACGGCTTCTCCGAGCTGAACGACGCAGAAGACCAGGCCGAGCGCTTCCAGGCTCAGGTGGCCGAGAAAGACGCCGGTGACGACGAAGCGATGTTCTACGATGAAGACTACGTGATGGCCCTGGAATACGGCCTGCCGCCCACCGCCGGTGAAGGCATCGGTATCGACCGCCTGGCCATGCTGCTGACCGACTCACCGTCAATCCGCGACGTCATCCTGTTCCCGGCCATGCGTCCCGAGCACAAGGCCGACAGCCGGAAAGACGGGGACTGATCCATGAGCCCGGTTGAGGTACTGGCCAGCCAGCTCAGGCCCGACCGGGGCTGGAAAGAGCATCTTTCGGAAGAATTCCGCCAGCCCTACATGCAGAACCTGGCGGAATTCCTGGCTGCCGAGGAACAGGCCGGCAAAGTCCTGTTTCCCGCCAGCCAACACTGCTTCAACGCCCTCAACAGCACGCCGCTGGAGAACGTAAGGGTGGTCATTCTCGGGCAAGACCCCTACCATGGCCCCGGCCAGGCCCACGGCCTGTGCTTCTCCGTGCGCCCGAACGTGGCAATCCCGCCCTCGCTGGTGAACATCTTCAAGGAAATCCAGGACGACCTGGGCATCGCGCCCCCGGACCACGGCTGCCTGCAGCCCTGGGCAGAGCAGGGTGTGCTGCTGCTCAACAGCGTCTTGACCGTCGTTCAGGGCCAGGCCGGCGCCCACCAGGGCAAAGGCTGGGAAACCTTCACCGACAAGGTCATCGAAACCATCAACCGCGAACGGGAAGGCGTGGTGTTCCTGCTCTGGGGCAGCTACGCCAAAAAGAAAGGCCAGCATATCGACCGCAGCAAACACCTGGTCCTCGACGGCCCTCATCCCTCGCCACTGAGCGCTTACCGGGGCTTCTTCGGTTGCAAGCACTTTTCAAAGGCGAACGACTGGTTGCGACAGCAGGGAAGGCCCACGGTTGATTGGCGACTGCCGTCAAAAGAGGCGCTGCTCGAAAGGTACGGGAAACGATCTTCGTAGTATAGAAACCAGGCTTCGCGGATCACAGGGGCGCCCCTCTCAATCAAGAACGGTGTGGGGGTGGTGAGTCTTTCCCGACAGGAAAAGCTGTCTGAGCGAAGCGAGTTCTTTTCCCGAGGGAAAGACTCACCACCCCCACGCCAGCCCCCAAAGCGTGGGGGGCAACGGGCAGAATCTTTACTGAAGCAGTGCCATAGCCGCTTCCATCTGAGCGTTCAGATCCTCTTCCTCGCTCATGTCGATATTCGGATCCAACCCAAGACGATCGAAGGCCGAAATCTTCGTCCAGTCCATCTCCGTCCACGGATGCTCCGAGCCCGCAACCAGCTGCAGGTTGGCCACCATCACCAGATCCGCATAGTCGGCCGTTGGCACCTCACGGTTGAAGTTGGCGTATTCCAGGGGAACGCTCTGAAGCGCCTTCGGAAAATCCCACTTCTTCAGGATGGTCGCCCCGATCCTCGGATGCAGCTCATCAACCACATTGTCCAGCATAATGCTGCTGACCTGGATATCCTGGTCTTCCACATAGCGCAGGATTGGCAGCACACCGATCAGATGCACCAGGCCTGCGAGGGTGGCCTGGTCCGGCTTGAGTTTGGTGTAGTGTTGCGCCAGCACGTGGCAGACACCGGCCACTTCGGTACTGGTTTGCCAGGTGGCGCGCATGCGTTTGTCGATCATGTCGGAAGTGGCCTGGAACATCTGTTCCATGGCCAGACCCATGGCCAGATTGCTGGTGTAGACCATGCCCAGGCGGCTTACCGCCATATTCAGGTTCTCAATGGCGCGGCTACCGCGAAACAGCGGGCTGTTGGTCACCCGGATGATGCGCGCGGACAGGGCCGTGTCATTGCTGATGACCTTGACCAGATCGGCTATTGAAGAATCCTCGGACTGGGCAATGTCTCTGACCTGAAGGGCCGCCTCCGGAAGGGTGGGGAGCACCAGCTTGTCATTTTCGATGGCAGCGTTGAGATCGGATTTGATGGTTTCGACAATATTCGACATGGTCAGTAAAGGTCCGCTTAAAGATTCGGAAGAGTGGCCAGAATGCCCGAGCCCCTATCCGAACAATCAAATATGTGAGCGACTGCATGGCAAAATAGCAAATTCTGGCGCGTTTGCCTGTCAACTTATGTATCTGATTGTGGGCTTTTTTCCCTTTCGGGCACCGGGTAGGGCAGTGGCATTGGCACCAGCACCGCCGCCGGCAGGCCATCGGGATGCAGAGCATTTTCGGCTGCATCGTGGCGCACGACAGCCAGTAGTTCAATACTGCCGTCGCGGTATTTTACCGCGTTTACCACTTCTCCCACTGACCGTTCGCCAGCAAACAGTGCGCTTCCGGGAGCGGGCAGCTCTTCCGCCTGTTCCATCCGAAAACGGAACAGACTTTTTTTCAGTTGTCCAAGAAAATGCATGCGGGCAATCACTTCCTGCCCCGTGTAGCAGCCTTTTTTGAAATGCACGCCGCCCAGGTGCTGCCAGTTCAGCATCTGCGGCACGAAGGCCCCCTGTGTGGCGGCCGTGAGCGAGGCCACCCCCGCAGCAATCTCCGATGCCTGCCAGTCCGCCACCGACACCCGGGTGCTGGCAGGAAGCGCCAGCTCACTCGCTTCAGTCCGCCAGAACTCGAAGCGGGCCGTACCCTCGGCTGTGGGTTGTGTCTTTACCAGGATGCCCTCACTGAGCGCACTCGAGTCACTTGGTTCCTTGAGCCTGTTCAGGGAGTCACCGCCGAGGCTTTCAGCCAATTCGTTGCCCAGAATACCGACAATCCTGGCCTCCCGTGCAACTTCCATCGTGGTCCCGCGAAACAGCATCAGGTATTTGCGTAACTGGCTGATGATGTCGTCAGCAAGCTCCGAAGGGAAATCCATCAGGATATCCTCGCCAGCCCGGACCATGCGGGTAAGGCAGTAGGCACGCCCCTTGGGAGTCGCGGCCGCGGCTCTAGGGGAGCGAGCCGGGGTTGCCTCGTCCAGGTTCTGGCTGAACTGGCCCTGAAGGAACTTGTCGGTACCAGGGCCGCTGATGCGCACAACCACCCGGTCGTTCAGTACCGCCCAGCCGCTGTTCGGCAGGGGGTAGTCCGCAACGGCTGATACAGCAGAGTCTGTGTCGGTCATGGTGTGCTCCGGATCGGTGAATCAGGTGGATGATTGCTCGGAACGGCCCAGTCTGAGCCATACCCTCAGGCGACGGAATTCGTCTGCCGAAACGTTACCCGGTCTGTCGGGTGACGGTGCCAGAAGTATTGTGGTGTAAGACTGTAATCTGGCGCCGACCGGCCGCAGTTTCAAGAGTGCCAGCCCGGACCAGACCCGACTGGAAGCCAGCGGAAGCACCTGGACTTGTCGGTTGTCTCCGGTTTTGGCGTACATTTTACCCTGCTCGATCAGAAGGCCATGCACGGAACCGCCGCCCAGCAGTAACCCGTTGGACCGATACTGCAGCCTGGCGCTGCACAGTGCAATCGGTGCTGCGACGAGTAGCCAGATTTTACCGGCCAGCGCCGCGATCACCAGGAAGGCCAGCAGCAACAGCCACGGCAGTACCGCCAGAATGCCGACCAGCGGGGAGGGGGTGAGCGTCAGCTCAATCCGGCTGGACACGTTTCAGGATGATGTCGACCATGCGTTGGAGGTCCGGATCCGCCGGGCGGCTGCGCTGCATGAACCACTCGAACATATCATTGTCCTCACAGCTGAGCAGTTTCTTGTAACGGGCCTGGTCGTCGGTGTCGAGATTGCGGTAGGCCTCTTCCATAAACGGAATCAGTAGGTTGTCCAGCTCCAGCATACCGCGACGACTGTGCCACCATAGGCGGTTGAATTCTGCTTTTTCGGACGCTGCAAGTGTCTCTGACATAGTGTTTACCATGGAATCCTGTGTGTTGTGGTTCAGGGCGCGAGTGTTCGGTAGGACGAGGGAACCAGCAGGGTATCACGGGCCTCGTTGAGCAGTCCCGGGTAATCCAGGGTGTAGTGCAGTCCACGACTTTCCCTACGCTGTAGCGCCGAGCAGATGATGAGGTCGGACACGGTGACCAGGTTGCGGAGTTCCAGCAGGTTGTTGGTGACCCGGTAGTTGCTGTAAAACTCATTGATTTCCCTTGCCAGCAGGTCCACCCGGTGTTTGGCCCGCTGGAGCCTTTTAGTGGTCCGCACTATCCCCACGTAGTCCCACATGAAATGCCGCAGTTCGTCCCAGTTGTGGGAGATCACAACGTCTTCATCAGAATCCCGGACCTGGCTCTCGTCCCAGCCCGGTGCTTCAGGCGGTGGCGGAATGTCGGCTTCCCGGCGGGTAATATCGGCTGCGGCGGCGCGACCATACACCAGGCACTCCAGCAGGGAGTTGCTGGCCATGCGGTTGGCGCCATGGAGCCCGGTGAAAGCGGCCTCGCCCACCACGTAGAGCTGGTTGATATCGGTTCTGGCGCGCTCGTCACTCATGACGCCACCGCAGGTATAGTGGGCGGCGGGAACCACGGGGATGGGCTCACGGGTGATATCGATGCCAAAGCCCAGGCACTTCTCGTAAATGGTGGGAAAGTGGTGTTTGATAAAATCGGCGGGTTTGTGGCTGATATCCAGGTACATATGCTCGGCGCCCAGCCGCTTCATCTCATGGTCAATCGCCCGGGCAACGATATCCCGGGGCGCCAGCTCGCCGCGCTGGTCAAATCGGTCCATGAATCGGGAGCCATCGGGTAGCTTCAGCAGGCCGCCTTCCCCCCGCACTGCCTCGGTGATCAGGAAGGATTTGGCCTGAGGGTGATAAAGGCAGGTGGGATGGAACTGGTTGAATTCCATGTTCGCGGCCCGGCAGCCGGCCCGCCATGCCATGGCGATACCATCTCCGGACGCGCCATCCGGGTTGGTTGTGTAGCGGTATGCCTTGGATGCGCCACCAGTGGCAATTACCGTGAATCTTGCCTGGAACAGCTCCACGTGGTTGTCTTCAAGGTTCAGAATGTAGGCGCCGACACATCGGTTTCCCGGCAGGGACAGTTTGCGATTGGTGATCAGATCCACCGCTACCCGGCTGGACATGAGTTCGATGTTTGCTCGTGCTTCAGCCTGGGATGTCAGGGTGGTTGAAACCGCATGGCCGGTGGCATCGGCGGCATGAATGATGCGCCGGTGACTGTGGCCACCTTCCCGCGTCAGGTGGTAGTGGGCATCCTGATCCCGGGTAAAATCAACGCCGGAGTTGATCAGCCAGTCGATGCTCTCTTTACCGTGCTCGACGGTGAAGCGCACGGCGTCCTCGTGGCACAGGCCGGCGCCGGCATTCAAGGTGTCGGCAATGTGGTTTTCGGTGGAATCCTGATCATCCAGGACCGCGGCGATTCCGCCCTGCGCCCAGAGGGTGGCGCCGCTGCTGATCTGTGTCTTGCTCACCACGCAGACGCTCAGGTGCTCTGGCAGATTGAGAGCGACGGTGAGACCGGCAGCACCACTGCCGATAATGAGAACATCGTATTCGAAGGACTGTGGCATTGGGTCTTTATCGCAGGCCATAATGTGGACGTGTATTGAACTAAACTTTACGCTTGCTGTCTATTTTGCCTGACAGGGTGGGCCACCCGACAGGTGGCCGAGCCCGTTCCATAAACGGACGCCGGATAGCATCAATGACGCAGCGAAACATGGTACAGGCCGGACAGCTGGCCATCGAATCAGGGAAACCCGGCAACCAGTCCATGACTCCTGAGACAGAGAAAAGACAAGGCGACCACCCGGATAGCCAGACGGACCTGCAGTTGGTCCGCAAGGTCCGCAATGGCGATCGCCCCGCCTTCGATCTTCTGGTGGTCAAGTACCAGTCCAGGGTCGCGTCTATCATCAGTCGGTACGTCTACGACAGCCAGGAAGTCATGGATCTGACCCAGGAGACCTTCATAAAGGCATTCAGGGCGATCGAACGTTTCCGGGGAGACAGCGCCTTCTATACCTGGCTGTACCGGATCGCCGTGAATACCGCGAAGAACTATCTGGAGTCCCGGGGGCGTCGACCGCAGGGTAGTGCCGACTCGGCGGAGGCGGAGAATTTCGATGAAGGCTCCCGACTCCGGGATACCGCATCACCGGAACAGCTTCTGCAACGGGAACAGCTCCAGAAAGAGATCAACAAGGCTATTACCCAGCTTCCCGAGGAGCTGCGATCTGCGTTTCTGCTCAGGGAATATGATGGTCTCAGCTATGAAGATATTGCCCGCATTCTGGAGTGCCCGATTGGCACCGTCCGTTCACGAATATTCAGAGCCCGGGATGCGGTTGACCGGCATCTTGGAACTTTGCTCAATCACTCGGTGACGTAGTTGAGGATGCACCCCATGGATGATCGTCTCAGAGAAACATTGTCCGCCATGATGGACGACGAAGCCGACGAACTTTCGGTACGTCGCCTGCTGTCACATGAATCCCGGAACGAGGTTCGATCGCAGTGGCAGCGCTGGCAGGATGTGCGGGACCTCATGCATGATAATCCTGCGCCCGGTCAGGGTATGGATGTCAGTGTTACGGTCCGTGAATTGCTTGATGGCGGGGGTTGGGGCGCGGCCTGCCCCGAGCCTGCTGTTCAGGATAATAAGACCGGCGCATGGCATTGGCCGGCGGTCGCCATGGTTGCCATGGCTCTGCTGGTGGGGTTTGGTGCCGGTGCCGGCTGGGATTCATCCGGTGCCGGACCGGTTCAGCCGGTGACGGCGGCCGCACCGGAAGCGCCTGTTCAGGACCAACCGGTCAGGGAGATTGCCCTG
>JAXHUV010000086.1:0-9633 GCA_034189445.1 Pseudomonadota bacterium | reverse complement strand
GTACGCCCGGTTCCATTTGTTGAGCAGGCCCAGGAAAGCCAGCTGCTTTTCCTGCCGATCCTCGTCCAGGGACAGGTCCATCGCTGCCAGCCCGTCCCGGAGCTGGCTCTGCCAGAGTGCGCTGGTCATGACTGCAGATCAGGCCGACTGTTTGCGCAGCAGATCGCGCTTCTTCAGGTGCACCAGAATCTGGCTGACCGCCGCCGGGGTCACACCCTGGATGCGCGAGGCCTGAGCCACGGTTTCCGGCCGCACGGTCTTGAGCTTCTGCCTGATCTCGTTCGACAGGCCACCGATCACGTCATAGTCCAGATCCACCGGCAGGGCGGTGTTCTCATTTTTACGCAGCCGCTCTATCTCGTCGGTCTGGCGGGAAATGTAGCCCTCGTACTTGATCTCGATTTCCACCTGGCCTGCGACCACCGGATCGTCGGCCTGCCCGGCACCAATCTCGGCGATGTGGCTGTAGCCAATCTCGGGGCGACGCAGCAGCTCCGCCAGCGACTGATCCCGGGTCATCGGCTGTTTGAGAAAGCCGTTGGCCCGCTCGCCAGCCTCGGTGTTCGGATGAATCCGGGTGGCTTCAAGGCGACTGCGCTCGGTGGCGATCGCCTCGCGCTTGTCATTGAATTTCCGCCAGCGCTTGTCATCCACCAGGCCAAGCCTACGACCGGTTTCAGTCAGACGCAGGTCGGCGTTGTCCTCACGCAGGATCAGCCGGTACTCGGCACGGCTGGTAAACATGCGGTACGGCTCGGAAGTGCCCATGGTGATCAGATCATCCACCAGCACACCCAGGTAAGCCTCGTCCCGGCGCGGGTACCACTCGTCTTCTTCCTGGGCTTTCAGGGCAGCGTTGATGCCTGCCAGCAAGCCCTGGGCACCGGCTTCTTCATAGCCGGTGGTGCCGTTGATCTGGCCGGCAAAGTACAGGCCCTGGATAAACTTGGTTTCCAGGGTGTGGCGCAGATCCTGCGGATTCAGGTAATCGTATTCGATGGCATAACCCGGCCGCGTGATATGGGCATTTTCGAACCCCGGAATGGACCGGACCGCCGCCAACTGGATATCGAACGGCAGGCTGGTGGAAATGCCATTCGGGTAGAGCTCGTTGGTGGTCAGGCCTTCCGGCTCAACAAAAATCTGGTGCGAATCCTTGTCGGCGAACCGGTTCACCTTGTCTTCGATAGACGGGCAGTAACGTGGGCCAACGCCTTCAATGCTACCGGCAAACATCGGCGAACGGTCGAAACCGCTGCGGATGATATCGTGGGTCTGTTCAGTGGTTCGGGTCACATAGCAGCAGACCTGTTCCGGGTGCTGGCTGCGGCTGCCGATAAATGACATCACCGGCGTGGGGTTATCGCCCCACTGTTTCTGCATCACCGGGAAATCCACCGACCGGGCATCAATCCGCGGCGGCGTACCGGTTTTCAGACGGCCAACATTGAACGGCAGTTCCCGCAGGCGCTGGGCCAGTGCGTTAGCCGGAGCATCACCGGCACGACCGCCGGCATGGTGTTGCATGCCAATGTGGATAACCCCACCAAGAAAGGTACCCGTGGTGAGCACCACCGTCTTCGCGTTGAAGCGGATACCGGTCTGGGTCACCACACCGGTCACCTGGTCGTTTTCCACAATCAGGTCGTCCGCCGCCTGCTGGAACAGGACAAGGTTCGGCTGGCTCTCCAGAGCATGGCGAATGGCCGCCTTGTAAAGAACACGATCAGCCTGGGCACGGGTGGCGCGGACCGCTGGCCCCTTGCGACTGTTCAGTACCCGGAACTGAATACCGGCCTTGTCGGTGGCCTCCGCCATGGCGCCACCCAGGGCGTCGATTTCCTTCACCAGATGGCTCTTGCCAATGCCGCCAATGGCCGGATTGCAGGACATCTGACCCAGGGTCTCAATGTTGTGGGTCAGCAGCAGGGTCTGGGAACCCATACGTGCAGCCGCCAGCGCGGCCTCGGTACCGGCATGGCCACCACCAATGACAATGACATCGAAACGGGTCGGAAAATCCACAGCTCACCTCGGAAATCGGGGGGATAAAACAGGGCGGCGAGTATAACGCGTCGCTCGGGAAATTGCAGTCTGAATGTGCAAATTTTAACCAGATCAAAGCATGGTTGAAAGCCGGGCAGAAGTCACAAAGGACAGACACCCGCTTTTTTCACCGATTCAGCGGATCGTGGAAAACCGGAATTTTCAGCTTTTCATAGGCTTGGATCGCTCTTCTTCGAAAAGTTTTCAAGAAAGTTATCCACATGCAAGGCTACTTGTTAACCACTTCAAATAACACCTTATGTTGCTGTTTTAATTGCTACAACTTTAATTAATCCAAAACCTGTCCGTAGGTTGTCCAACTAATTATCCACAGAGGGAACCGTGGTTTTGCGTCGCAACTGCCAGACCACCACCAGTACCACCCCGTTCAGCAATGACAACAACAGGAAAAAGCCTGGAATGCCCACTTCAAGCAAACCAAGGACCACAATGCCGCAAAGGGCACTCACCACCATGAACAGGGCATTGATCACATTCAGTGCGGCAATGATCCGCGCGCGTTTGGTTCGTGGGGTTTCGTGCTGGATAAACGCATACAGAGGCACGATGAAAAGACCACCGCAGATACCGATACCCACCAGATCCATCAACACCCTCAGGTAAACGGGATCAGTCAACAGCGTCAACCAGGTCGAGGCCACGGGATCGGCCGGCACCGCAAAATACAGATCAATCCCGAACAGACTCAGGCCCAACGCCCCCCAAGGTACTGGCACCAAGGTAATCCGGTGTTTGGTGAGCCGCTCACACATCATGGACCCGATGGAAATGCCGATCGTGAACATGGCCAGCAACAGGGTCACAACGGTTTCATCACCATGCAGGTTGATGCGGGCAAAGTTGGGAAACTGGGTCAGGTAGGCGGCGCCGAGAAACCAGAACCAGGAAATAGTCAACACCGCCAGAAACACCTGGCGACGCTCGGCGGCCAGCGCCATCAGCCTCCAGGTCTCAACCACCGGCCGGAAACGCACCGTGATACCGGAACCGTCGGTTTCGGTTTCCGGCACCTGGCGCGCGGCCAGGTAGCCAAGTACCGCCATCACCACAACAGCAATCGCCGTTAAGCGGGCGGCCGCCTCAAAACCCATCAACAGGCCCGCAGCGATGGTTCCCAGAAGAATGGCCACAAATGTGCCCATACCCACCAGACCATTGCCGCCCACCAGTTCATCGTCTGCCAGAACCTGAGGCAGAATGGCGTATTTCACCGGGCCGAAGAAGGTGGACTGGCTGCCCATCAGAAACAGCAATACCAACAACAACTCGTACCAGCCAAACCAGAGCCCGAGCGCGGCAACGGACATAATCACGATTTCCGCCAGTTTTACATTCCGGATAATCCGGGATTTTTCATAGCGGTCTGCCATTTCGCCGGCAATGCCGGAGAACAGGAAGAACGGCAGGATAAACAGGAACGCCGCCAGGTTAACCACCACATTCACGGACAGGCCCATCAAACTGCCGGCACTGTAAGTGATCAACAACAACAGCGCATTCTTGAACAGGTTATCGTTGAAGGCACCGGAGAACTGGGTCAGGTAGAACGGCAGGAACCGGCGTTGGCGAAACAAACGAAACTGGCTTTTTGATGGCATCAAGAAATCCTGCTTTGGTGCACGGCCAACCTTACCGCTCAGAACTCATCCACAGGTTTCTGTGGCATCGCTGCCAGCCCTGCACCACCGGCCTGGCCCGCAGCCTGGCGCTCCAGTTCCTTCTCGACCGCATTGGAGGATTTGGCAAACGGCGCCAACAGGTTATAAAGCACCGGAATGATGAACAGGGTCAGCGTGGTGGCGAAGATGAGGCCACCCAGAATTACCACGCCAATGGCCGCCCGGCTTTCTGCCCCCGCGCCGGTGGCGATCACCAGGGGAACCGCGCCAAAAATGGTTGATATGGTGGTCATCAGTACCGGCCGGAAGCGCAGGCAGGCACCCTCGAGAATCGCGTCCCGCACCTCATGGCCTTTGTCCCGGAGCTGGTTGGCGAACTCCACAATCAATATGCCGTTCTTGGCCATCAACCCCAGCAACATGATGATGCCTATCTGGCTGTAAATATTCAGACTGATACCGGTCCACCAGAGCGCCAGCAGCGCACCGGTCACCGCCAGCGGCACCGACAGCATGATGATCAGCGGATGGATCCAGCTTTCGAACTGAGCGGCCAATACCAGGAACACGATGACAAAAGCCAGCGCAAAGGTAACGTAGATCGCAGCCGAGGATTCCTGGAATTCCCGGCTCAAACCCTTGTAACTGACGCGGGCTTCCGGCGGCAGGTTAGCCACAGCCAGATTATTCAGGTAAGTCAGTGCCGAGCCCAGGTCATAGCCATCCGCCAGGGAGGCGCTGATGACCACAGCAGGAAGCCGATCGATACGGCGGAGGTCCGGATTTGCACCTATCTCACGGACGGAAACCAACGCCTGCAAAGGGATAAGATTACCACCTTCACGGGGCCTGAGGAAAATCTGTTCAAGGTCGGCCGGGGTCGCGCGGTTGGCGTCATTCGCCTGGATAATAACATCGTATTCCCGACCACGATCAATGTAGGTTGTTACCTGACGGGAAGCCAACATGGTCTGCAGTGTCAGACCCACATCCTCAATAGTGATGTCCAGGTCCGCTGCCCGCTCCCGATCAATATTGACTCTGAGTTCGGGGCGCGTAAGCTCGAAATCCGTATCAATATTCTCGAGATTCGGGTTTTCCCTGGCCCGTTCTGCTATCTCCTGGCTCCAGGCCTGGACGCTCTCATAGTCCGGCCCGGCCACCACAAACTCGACCGCCTGGCTGAATCCCCGCTGGCCCAGACCAGGCGGGTTCACGGCCACTGTCCGGATGCCGGACACCCTCGCCAGCTTCTTGCGGATTTCGCTGGTCACCTCCTGCTGCTTGATGTCCCGGTCTTCCCAGGGTGCCAGGCCCATGATCATGAAGGCATTGTCCTCTTCATCACGGAACCCCACGATGGCGAGCAAACGGTTGGCTATGCCCTTATCCAGGTAGGGCAGCAAGATCTCTTCCACCTGGCGGACGTAGTGATCGGTGTATTCAACCGTCGAGCCCCGGGGGGCGCTGGTGGGCACGATGATCACCGCGCGGTCCTCGGTGGGCGCCAGTTCCTGTGGCAATTTGGGGTACACCACGGCCGCAATCACCAGGCCCACCAGACCAAGGCCCAGTAACAGCCCCGGCTGCCTCAGGGAAAACTGCAACAGCCTGCGGTAACCATTGGTCAGGCCATTCAGGACCTTCTCACTGGCCGCCCAGAGACGATGCCCTTCTGCCGCTTCCGGGCTGTGCCTGAGCCACCTGGAACACAGCATCGGTGCCAGGGTCAGGGCAACGAGGCTTGAAAACACTACCGCCGCGGCCAGGGTAAAACCGAATTCAGCAAACAGCCGGCCGATATTGCCGCCCATAAACGAGATGGGCACAAACACAGCCACCAGTGTCAAGGTGGTGGCTATCACGGCAAACGCGACCTGTTTTGCACCCCGGTAGGAGGCAAGCAATGGCGGCTCACCCTCGTCAATCCGGCGCTGGATATTTTCCAGCATCACGATAGCGTCATCCACCACCAGGCCAATGGCGAGAATGACCGCCAGCAGGGTCAGTACGTTGATGGAAAAACCCAGGAAACCCAGACCGATAAAGGCACCGATAACCGCAACCGGAATGGTTACCGCGGGAATCAGGGTGGCGCGCCAGGAACCCAGGAACAGGAAAATAACCAGGATAACCAGGGAAACCGTAATGGCGAGCGTCGTTACCACCTCCTTAATGGAGGCCCGGATGAAGATGGATTCGTCGTAGTTTTCAGCGATGGTGACTTCCGGTGGCAGAGTCTCGCGAATCTTCTCAAGTTCGGCGAGGACGGCATCGGAAACGGCCACGGTATTGGCCTTGGATTGACGGATAACACCCATGCCGATGGCGGTCTGGCCGTTCGCACGCATACGGCTGACATCCGACTCCACCCCCATCTGGACATTAGCCACTTCCCCGAGACGCAACAAATCATTGCCGTCCCGACGAATCACCAGTTCCCGGAATTGCTCCGCATTCGATAAACGGCCTTCGGCACGAACCGTGAAATTGCGGGTGGACGAATCCACTGATCCAGCGGGCAACTCCACGTTATTGGCACGCAGGGCCCGTTCAACTTCCGCCACGGTGATATCCCGGGCTGCAAGCCGTTCCCGGTCAAGCCAGACCCGGATGGCATAGCGCCGTTCGCCACCGATACGCACATCCGCCACGCCATCAAGCACCGACAGCCGGTCTGCCAGAACCCGGTCGGCAAAGTCACTCAACTCGGCACTGTCCCAGACATCACTGCGCAGGGTTACCCACATCATCGGGCGAGCATCGGAATCCGCTTTACGCACCACCGGCGGATCCGCTTCGTCCGGCAGCCGGTTGGCCACCCGGGACACCGCATCGCGTACATCATTGGCGGCAATGTCGACATCCCGGGTCGTGGTAAATTCGATGCTGGTGCGGGATTCGCCCTGCTCGGTGGAAGACTCGATGGAGCGAATGCCCTCAATGCCACTGATGGCACCCTCAATCACCTGGGTAATCTGGGTATCCACCACCTCAGCCGCTGCACCGGTATAATCGGTGGAAATGGAGACAACGGGTGGGTCAATATCCGGATATTCGCGCACTGGCAGGCCCATCAGGGCGGCCAGCCCGAACACCACGATCAAAAGACTGAGAACCGTTGCGAATACCGGCCGCTTGATGGAGATGTCAGAGAGAATCACCGATTACGACTCCCTGGCCATGATGAAACGGTTCTCGGGGATGGCCTTGTCATCGTCCAGCACCCGAATCCGTTCTCCGCTACTGAGCCGGTCCTGACGGGTCACAATCACCGGATCGTCCTGGCTCAAACCCTTCGCAATCTCCACAAGCCCGGGCATACGCGAACCCAGGTTAACTGAAATCCGTCGGGCCACACCGTCTTCAGCCACAAACACATAGTGTTCATCACCACGGATCATAACCGCCTGTTCCGGGATCACCAATGCTTGCCGTTCCCGAAGCGTCAAGGTGGCGGACATGAACTGCCCGGGCCGGAGCAGGCCGTCTGGATTGTCGATCAGTGCCCGCACCGGAAGCGACCGGCTCAGCTCACTGACCCGGGAACCCAGCTCCGCCAGTTGACCGGAAAACTTCTGGCCCGGGTAGGCCGGAGATGCGCCACGGACCTGTTGCCCGAGGCTCACCTGCCCCAGAAAACGTTCCGGAATCGAAAAATCCAGCTCCATACGGTCGGTGGTATCCAGGGTGGTCACCGAGGTGCCAGCGGTGATATAGGCTCCGACGCTGATGTCGCTCAGCCCGATCACACCGGCAAACGGCGCTTGAATTCGGTGGTTTTCCAGACGAACCCGCGCCGACTGGCGCTGGGCCTCGGCAACGTCAACAGCCGTTCTCAGCTCATCCACCTGGGACTGGGAAATACTGTTATTGGAGCGCAAACGCTGTGCCCTTTCATACTGCCGGCGGGCATCCGCCAGTTGAGCCTCGATCACCTGCAGGTCCGCCCGGGCCTGACGATCATCCAGTCGCAACAGCACCTCGCCCTGCGCCACCCGCCGGCCGGTTTCCAGATTCAGTTGCACCACCCGACCACTCACTTCCGTGGTCAGTTCCACAGCGTTCAGCGCTTTTAGACTGCCAACGGCGTTGACCACATCCCGCACCGTCTGTATCCGCGGCAGGATCGTGTTGACAGCGCTGGCGGGGCGCTCACCACCAGCCTGGGCTACAGTGCCGTCGTCCAGATTCTGGTACATAAAAGCGCCCCCGATAGCGACAGCCACCAGCACCACGGCAATCAACCACTGTTTCCACATAGGATTTCCAGATTCTTACAGGTCTCGGTTAGTCTTGAGAAATTCTTGACCACTCCCCGGGCGGAAAGTTCGCCGGTGAAGAACTCTTCAGGGACCAGCTCCGGTGTGCGGTCTGCGTAATCCTCAAGCGACAGGCTGGCCACAGAGCCAGCAGTGCCGACGACAGTACCCAGAGTATAGGTGTCGACGGGCGTTTCGATATCTCAGTTAACAGGCTTTGCATGACTTTTACACTCTTTGAACGGGTTTCTGGCGTAAAGGAATACGCCGGAACCCACTTCAGCGATCATTGCAGGGGCTTACCGGAGCCGGTTACATCACCTCGGCGGATCATATTCACAACCCGAAAGACCCCGGATTTTTGCCCTTGAAATACTCCCGCCGGGCCCCACCTTACAGATGAATTTCCAAACTCACTTGTAACCAAATGAATTAAATGGATAAACTTTAATTCTGAGAGTAAAAGAAAGAAGGAGGTTCGAATATGGAAACTCGTGCTGACGACTTTTATCCAACCCGCCTGGAACGTCCCACTGAAAACTTTGAGCGCCAGGACCCCGTGGTGCACAGCAAAGGATCGGAACGAACCGATGGACCACTGAGTGAAACCGAACTGGCGCAATATGAGCGCGACGGCTTTCTCGTCTTCAACAGTTTTCTCGACCCGGCCACTGTTCGCCAGTTCCGGAAGGATCTGCAAGCCTACGAAGACAATGAGAGCATCCTTCGTTCTGAAGGCACCATTACCGAGCCCGGAAAACAGGAAATCCGATCGATTTTCGGCATTCACGAACTGTCCGATCGTTTCGACCGGCTGACCCGGGACCCAAAGATTCTCGCCATGGTACGACAGTTGCTGGGCAGCGAAGCGTATATCCATCAATCCCGTATCAACTTCAAACCCGGTTTCCACGGCAAGGGCTTTGACTGGCACTCCGATTTCGAAACCTGGCACGCCGAGGACGGCATGCCCCGGATGCGGGCGGTCAGCTTTTCCATCGCCCTCACCGACAACACGCCCTTCAATGGCCCGCTGATGCTGATTCCCGGCTCCCACAAGACCTTTGTGCCCTGCGTCGGCCGCACGCCGGAAGACAACTACCAGTCATCACTGAAAAAGCAGGAACTGGGCGTTCCCAGCGATAGGGATCTCGCCGCCATGGCGGATAAATACGGCATCAAGGCACCCACCGGGCCCGCCGGCTCGCTGATCATCTTCGAGTGCAACACCCTGCATGCCTCGAACGCCAACATGTCACCCTGGCCGAGGAGCAACCTGTTCTTTGTCTACAACAGTGTGAAAAACCGGCTGGAACAGCCCTTCTGCGGCAATAAACCACGGCCGGATTTCCTGGGTAACCGTACCCGTACCGAGGCACTGCAACCGGTTTCGGATGACGACGCCCGCAAGACCGGCTGAGGCCTAAGCAAATTCGCCAGGACAAAAAAAGGGAAGCCCATGATCCGGCTTCCCTTTCTTGTTTCTCATCCCGGAAGTGCCGGATAAAGGCTTCAGATTCGGCGATGGAGGCTTCCATGTTGCGGATCAGACTATCCAAATCACTGCGGATGCGTCCGAGCTCGTTCTCCAGCGCGCCGATAGCCTGGGTCCAGCTCCTCTTCCCATTCGGCGAACAGGGCCTCGGAAACATCCTCGACACCGTCAATGCGACCCCTCACCTTGT